>JBEVMI010000409.1:0-7487 GCA_040508685.1 Spongiibacteraceae bacterium | reverse complement strand
GCAGCGCCAGTTTTATCGCGACACGGTGCCCATTTGGGAGGTATGTGTCGCTACCGGTATCAAATAGTCTGAAAACTGAAACCTCTGAATTGCAAAGAGCCCGACTCCTCAGAGCATTGCCAATCGCGAGACTTTCCCGTGTCGATATCCCTGTCCAAACCGCTCGATCCGAAATCCACCGAGATTATTGAGCGCTACCACGAATTGATCGCCAGCGATGCTGACCCGCACGAGTGGGCTTTTTCGTGGCGCACCGAACTCAACCGCGGCGGTTTTCGCGCTGTCGATCTGTTGATGGAACACGTCGTCGATCCGGGTCGCTGCATCGGCTGTGCATCCTGCGTCACGATCTGTCCCGTTGATGTTTTCGATTATGTCGACGAAAAGCCGGTCGACACGCGTGAAAATGCCTGCGTGGCGTGTGTGCTCTGCACCGAAGTCTGTCCTGTTCTGCGCCCGCAGGACAACGACCTGCCCACCCTCGTGAATTTTCTGCCCGATGCCAAAGACGAAGGCTTCGGGGAATACGGTTACGGCATGTACGTGCGCGCTACCGATCCGGAAATCCTGCAGAAATGCCAGGACGGCGGCATTGTTTCCGCGCTGTTGATTCACGGCCTGGAACAAGGCGAAATCAAAGGCGCCGTGGTCGGCGATGTTTATCCCGACAACAAACAAATCGGTCGCCCGAAACTCGCGAAAAATCGCGACGACGTCCTCAACAGCTCCGCATCGCGCTACACCTATTCGCCGAATACCCTGGCGCTGCAGCAGGCCGTGACAGAAAACATCGGCCCGATCGCAGTCGTCGGCGTGCCCTGTCAGGTCGAAGGCGTGCGCTTGCAACAGAACTCCAGCATCCGCATGGCCATGCCGCAGTGGGTGAAAAAGAACGTGAGCCTTGTCATCGGCCTGTTCTGCTCGGAAAGTTTTACGCATCAGAGCATCAACAAGCTCGGCGAAATGCTCGAGGTCGATCCGAAGCGGATCGACAACATCAACATCAAGGGCAAGGTGGTCGTGCGACTCGACGATCGCAACGGCGAAGTGCGCACCGTATCGCTGAAAAAATATCGCGATTTTGCCCGGCCGGCCTGTTTGTACTGCACGGATTATGGCGCTGAAAACGCGGATATCGGTTGCGGCGGCATCGGTCTCGATGGCTGGACGTTCACCGTGATTCGCACGCAGCGCGGCCATGAGGTTTTCCAGAAAGCGCTAGCCGCCGGCATTCTGGAAACGCGCCCGTTTGAAGATGATCCACGCGGCATGGAATTAATGCTGCGCCTCGCCAGCGACAAGAAAAAGAACCGCCCGCTGCCAGCGCAGATGCCGTCGCTCGACGAGCGCATCGCGATGGGCAGCACCTGTCCGAAAACGTTTTACACAACCGGCCCCGGCGCCCCCAAAGTGGTTGAGCCTGCTACCGCTGCAGAACCGTCAGTGGAGAATAAAGCGTGAACGAAATTGCCAAAGTAAATTATCCACCGCTAGATTTTCCGGCGACGCGCGCGATCGACGATATCGTGATTACCGTTGCCGGCCAGGGCGGCGACGGTACGCAAACCATTATCGCGTTGCTGACACACGCCCTCTTCCATCGCGGGCTGCATTTGTATAACACCAGCAACATCGCCTCTCGCATCAAGGGCGGCCACGCCGCGACGATGTTGCGCGGCTCCACGAAATGGCGCGGCTGCCTCAATGATCGTTTCGATGTGCTGATGGCCTTCGATACTGAAGCCATCGAGAAATCCGCGAGATGGGTCGCCGACGACGGCGTCATTATTTACGACGAATCGCGCGCGAAATTGCCGGAAGGCGTGATTGCACCGACGGTCACCGTGATTTCGATTCCGTTCAGCCGTATCGCCGTGCGTGAATTGCGGCGCGATCTGTTTAAAAACTGCGTCGGCTTCGGTTTGCTGTCGCGGGTAATCGGCCTGCCGGATGAAGAGGCAATTGGCTGCATTCAACAACAGTTCAAACGCCTGTCCGCTCAGGATCTGGAGTACAACCTGCGCGCATTCCAGCAGGGGCTCGAATTTGCAGACGCCATGGGCCTCACCGCTGCGCACAGCGTCTACAGCTTGCCGAGCCAGAAAAACGAAAATCGTCTGCTGATCAACGGCAATGAAGCGACGGCCTTTGGTTTTGCCGCTGCGGGTGGCCGTTTTTTTGCCGGTTATCCGATTACACCGGCCACCGAAATTCTCGACTGGCTGACAAAACGTCTGCCGCGTCTGGGCGGCATTGCCGTTCAGGCCGAAGATGAAATGGCGGCAATCAATATCGCCATCGGCGCGGCGATGACCGGCGTGCGCACGATGACCGGCTCATCGGGCCCCGGTATTGCACTGATGCAGGAAAGTGTCGGCCACTGCGGTTCGGCAGAAATTCCGCTGGTGATTGTCGATTGTCAGCGCGCAGGTCCGTCGACCGGGATGCCGACCAAGATCGAACAGAGCGATATCGGCATGCTCGCACATGGCAGCAACGGCGATTTTCCGCGCGTGATACTGGCGCCGGGCAATCCCGAAGAATGCTTCCAGATCGGCGCCCTCGCCACCAATCTCGCCGCCATTGCGCAGATGCCGATTTACATTGCGCAGGATGGACTGTCGCAAACATCCGAAACTGCAACGATGTTCGACGTCGATAGTGTACAGATCGAATACGGCGAAAAATTATCCGCCGACGATGTCGCACAGATGAAGGAATATCGCCGTTATGCCATCACCGACAGCGGCATCTCGCCGTGGGCAGTGCCCGGCATTCCGGGGGCGATGAATCTCGTCACCGGCAACGAACGCAACGAGTGGGGCCAGGTCGTCACCGACCTGCCGAATCGCCAGGCGATGATGGATAAACGCCGCCGCAAGGTCGAAACCATTCGCCCGCGCCTGCCGCTGGCCAAAGAGTGGGGCGACGACAGCGCGATTATCGGTGTGATCTGCATGGGCATGATCAGTGGCGTGCTCGATGAGGCGCGCGAACGCCTGGAAAAAATCGGCGTGTTTATTCGCTGCCACCGGCCGCGCACATTGTTCCCGGTGCTGGACGATACGCTCGCATTCACGCGACGTTACAAAACGGTATTTGTTGTCGAACACAATGAGAGCGGACAATTTCTGCATCTGCTGCAAGGTGCCGGTGCACCCGCCGAAAATCTGATCAGCCTGCGCAAATACGATGGCGCTCCCTACCTTCCGTTCCAGCTCGTCGAAGCCCTGCTGGCCGAACTTGAATAACGAGATAGCGTATGAACGCGATTGCAACGACTAAGACATACACGCCGTCACAACCGATCTGGTGTGCGGGCTGCGGCCACTACGGTGTCAAAAATGCCCTGCAATACAGTATGCAGGCGCTGGATATCGCCGGCCATGAAACCTTCGTGCTGGCCGGAATTGGCTGCTCAGGCACGATCCAAAACTATATCGGCGCATACGGCTATCACGCCATGCACGGCCGCGTGCTGCCCACTGCCACCGGTGTCGCCCTGGCCAATCCGCATTTAACGGTGATTGCCGCGGGCGGCGATGGCGACGGTTATGCCATCGGCGGCGGCCATCTGCTGCACACCTTCAAACGCAACCCGAGCATGGTCTATATCGTGATGAACAATGCGGTATATGGACTGACCAAGGGCCAGGATTCGCCGACCATGCCGGAGCCGACTGCGGCGCCGGAGGAACAGGCCCTGGATGCGATTCAATTAGGCTTGTCGATCCGTGGCACCACCTTTCTCGCACGCGGATTCACCAGCCGTCCGGCGCAGCTGAACCGGTTGATGATGCAGGCGCTGGAACATGCGCGGGCAAAAAGAGGACTCGCATTCCTGGAGATATTGTCGCCGTGCGTGACCTATAACGACACCTATCCGCTGTGGGATGCTATGGTCATCGACAAGGATGCGGATGAAAATTACGACAACACCAACCGCGCGCAAGCGATGGTGACGTCGCTCGAATTATCCGAGCAGGGTCGCATCCCCCTGGGCTTGTTGTATCGCGGCGATCATCCCAGCTACGACAGTGCGTTCCATCGCAACGCGGTGACCGCACCCGCGCTTGAGGATGTGAAGGCACCGCAACAACAACAATTACTGCGCGACATTTTGGCTGAATACAAACGCTGATCATGGCAACAAAACTGTCCCTGCTGGCACTCACGGATTTTCCGCTGATCGAACCAGACGACGATCTGTGTGAGCTGATTCTCGGCGCGCTTGATCATCAACATCTCGCGTTGGCGGATGGCGACGTGCTGGTGTTGGCGCAAAAAATCGTATCCAAGGCAGAAAACCGGTATGGCTATCTCAATGCCATCACGCCGAGTGTCGCTGCGCGCGAGCTGGCCGAAAAAAGCGACAAGGATCCTCGCCTCGCCGAATTGATTTTGCGCGAATCGACCGAAGTACTGCGTGTGCGCAAAGGCGCGGTGATCGTGCGTCACCGCAATGGTTATGTGCATGCCAATGCCGGCATCGACCAATCGAACATCAGCGCCGACGACGCCAATCCGCGCGTGCTGCTGTTGCCGGAAAATCCGGATCGCAGCGCGCAACACTTGCGCGAGAAAATTCGCGCATGTACCGGCATCGACGTGCGCATTATCATCAACGACAGCGCCGGTCGGCCCTGGCGTACCGGCGTCACCGGATTTGCGATTGGCAGCGCCGGCTTCGTGCCGCTGGTCAGTCGTATTGGCGCACCGGACCTGTACGGCCGCCCCCTCGAAATTACCGAAATTGCCGTCGCCGATGAACTCGCCGCCGCCGCGTCCTTTGTGATGGGACAAGCTGATGAAGGCACACCGGTGGTATTGATTCGCGGTGCGATTTTGCAATCCGGAGATAGCGGGTCCGAGACCTTGATTCGTCCCATTGTGCAAGATCTGTTTCGCTGATCCTCGCGGCACTGGGCCATAACAATTAACCCGACAACGACGTGCAGCATGAGCCACAAACAGATTCTCGCTCTTTCCGGTGGTGTCGGCGGCGCGAAGCTCGCACTCGGACTCGCACGCGTGCTGCCCGCCGAACAACTCACCGTGGTCTGTAATACCGGCGATGATTTCGAACACCTCGGGCTGAAAATCTGTCCCGACCTCGATACGGTGATGTACACACTGGCGGGCCGCAGCCATCCCGAACAGGGCTGGGGACTGGCCAATGAATCCTGGCAAGTGATGGATACGCTGCGCGAATTGCAGGGTGAAACCTGGTTCAATCTCGGCGATCGCGATCTCGCCACTCATCTGTTGCGCAGCCAGTTGTTGCGGCAAGGTCTCAGCCTCAGCGCCGTCACGCAGCATCTGTGTCATGCGCTCGGCATCGCTCAAAAAATTCTGCCGATGAGCGACGATACCGTCAGCACCTCCGTGCTCACCGAAAATGGTGTGCTCGCGTTCCAGCACTATTTTGTACGCGAGCGCTGTGCGCCGGCCGTGCGCGGTTTTGTATTCCGCGGTATCGAGCACGCGCGGCCGCACCCGGAAATGTTGCGCCTGCTCGGCAGCGATGAGCTCATGGCGGTAGTGATCTGCCCCTCCAATCCATTTTTAAGCATTGATCCAATTCTGGCGCTGCCGGGTTTGCGCGAAGCGTTGCGCGCCAGCCCTGCTCCAGTGATCGCGGTATCGCCGATTGTTGCTGGCAACGCCATCAAGGGGCCCACCGCAAAAATTCTGCGCGAACTGAATCTGCCCTGTTCGCCAATGACTATTGCCGAACACTATCGCGATATTGTCGATGGTGTGGTGCTGGATCAATTGGATGAAACCCATGCGCCGGCGATCTTCGATCTCGGCATTGCCGCAACGGTTACCAATACCGTCATGCGTTCATTGGATGATCGCGAACAACTCGCCCATTCGGTCCTGTCGTTAGCCAGCACGCTGGCAGGGAAGAAATAACATGCTTGCCGTCGTGCCGATCAAATCTTTCCACTGCGCGAAACAACGTCTCTCCCCTTTGCTCGACGCGAACGAGCGTGCCGGCCTTAGCGCGGCAATGGCTCGCGATGTACTTTCGGCGTTGTGTGCGACGCCGGAAATTCATCGCGTCGTTATTTGCGGCGATGAAGAAGTCGCCGGCCTCGCCGGGGAATTTGATCTCGAATTCATTGCCGAAAAATCGCTCGGAGCCAGCGACCTGAATACGGCGGTCAATGCAATCGCTGCGCATTTTCTCCGCACGAATGTGCGCGAACTGTTGATTGTGCACGCCGATTTACCGCTGCTGCAGCCGGTCGATATCCGTGCTGTCGTACACGCCGTGAAGTTTGCAGATGTCGCCATTGCACCCGACAGCGTGCTCGATGGCAGCAACTTGCTGGCCTGGCAACTCGATTGCGGATTCTCGCCAAACTATGGCGTCGGAAGCTTCGCGCGCCATTGCGAACAAGCACAGGCGCGCGACCTCCTGTTGCGTATCTGCAAACAGCCGAGCGCGCGCTGGGACATCGACAAACCTGCCGACCTGCTGACTTTCCTGGTGGCGCGCCCCCACCAGCGCGCACTTCATACCCATGCATTTTTGCAGAGCAGCGGTATCGCCACTCGCCTGAACACGGGCCGCTCGCGCGAATTCATTAGCGGAACATTGCCCCATGCACACGCCTGATCAATGGCAATCCGTTCTCGAGTATGTCGCGCGTGGTGAATACCTGAGCAATGACGCGGCACTCGCACTCGCCACGGCGCCGTTGACACCGGCATTGCTGCACTGCGCCAATACGCTGCGCGATCGCGGTTTCGGCAACGTCGTGACTTATTCGCGCAAGGTGTTTATTCCCCTGACCGAATTGTGCCGCGATGTGTGCCACTACTGCACCTTCGCAAAAACACCGCGGCGACTGGATTCTCCATTCATGTCAGTTGAACAAGTGCTCGAACTGGCGCACCGCGGCGCCGCGATGGGTTGTAAGGAAGCCTTGTTCACGCTCGGTGAAAAACCGGAATTACGCTACAGCGCCGCACGGGAGGCGCTCGACGCGATGGGTTTTGCGACCACCCTCGATTATGTCGCGCATGTTGCCGAACGCGTCGTGAAGGAAACCGGCCTGTTGCCGCATATCAACGCCGGCACCATGACCGCAGATGAAATCGCCAAACTGCGAAAAGTTTCGGCATCGATGGGCATCATGCTCGAATCCGCCGCTGAGCGTTTATGTCAGAAAGGTTTGCCGCACTTCGGCTCACCGGACAAAGACCCGGCCGTGCGCCTGGAAACACTGCGACTCGCCGGTGCAGCACGTGTGCCCTTTACCAGCGGCATTTTGATCGGCATCGGCGAAACCCGTCGCGAACGCATCGAAAGCCTGCTTGCACTGCGCACGCTGCATGCACAGCACGGCCATCTGCAGGAAATCATCGTGCAGAATTTCCGCGCCAAGCCGAATACCAAAATGGCGCAGGCGCCGGAGCCCGATTTGCCCGAATTATTGTGGACGCTGGCCGTCACGCGCTTGATTTTCGGCAGC
>JBEVMI010000400.1:0-4341 GCA_040508685.1 Spongiibacteraceae bacterium | reverse complement strand
TGCGCGTCAGCAGCGCGCGGCTGATGCCATGCAACTTTTCTGCATCCGCACTCCAGCCCTGCCAGTCGGGCTCGGGGCGGATCAGATAACAGGCACTGCGGCCATCGCCGAGTACATAACCCACTTCGATGGGGTAGGTGCCTCCACCGAGGCCCGATGCTTCGAAATCAAGAATGGCGGGGATCATGATTTTTTGTTTTTCCCTTGCGGTGCCAGCGCACCATTAACAATCCGTTAGACCCAATCCGTTGCGACATCCTTCACCACAACATTCCGTCGGGGCGCGCGTCACTGCTCCAGCTCGGAGAGCTTCTGCAACAACTGATCCAAACGCTGCAGCGGATCGGTTTCAGCGAGCAGTGCAAATTTCTCCGTCTCGGGTATCGGCAGCAGTTGCGCGAGCTGGTTCGCGAGCAATCCACCATCCTCCATTTGCGGTTGCATTTGCAACCGCGCAACCATGGGATGTTCGAGCAACTGCTGCAGCAGCGGCAGCAACGTGCCGGCGCGCTCGGGCAACGGCAGCGGGGCCTCGACCGGCAGTGGTGCGATATCGGCGACGATCAAAAAATTCGGTTGCTGCTCGGTGCTTAATAAACGGAACTTACCCTCGCCGGCAACGATGATGCCGAGCATGCCGTTGGCCGCTGCGTCCCAGTCGACGATGCGCGCAAAGGTGCCGATTTGAGCGAGACGCGGCATCGGCTCGGCGCCGGGCTGCACCACTTCGCGGCCCTCGCGAATCCGCACGATACCGAATGGGGCGTTCTGCTTGAGACTGTCGCGCACCAGATCGACGTAACGCGGTTCAAAAATGCGCAGCGCCATGCGCCCGCCGGGAAACCACACGGCGCCCAGTGGAAATAATGGCAGCTTCACCGCACCGCTCCGTCGCTGCGCGTGGCCTGCTCCAGCCAGCGCATCAACTCCAGCGCCTGTTCGCGGGTGTCGCCACAGAATTGCCTCTCGGCCTGAAAATCCGAACACACCTGCGGCCGCCCCGGCTGCCCGAAAATCTGGCAGCGATTGTCGTCGCCGAGCTGCACGCAGCGCACGCCGGCAGGTTTGCCGGCAGGCATGCCCGGAATCGACGAACTGATGCTGAGCGCGATACAGCAGGCGCCGCAACCAGCGCGGCATTCGATAAATTTGTCGTGTGCATTCGCGCCGACAGTCATGACGAAGACGATCCCCAGCGCGGCAACAACACCTGTTCGATGCCGAGCTGATCGAGCACGCGCGCAACGATAAAGTCGATCAAATCGTTAACGCTCTGCGGATTGCGATAAAGACCGGGACTGGCCGGCAAGACGACGACACCCATTCGCGTTAGCCGCAGCATGTTTTCCAGATGAATTTCCGAATACGGGGTTTCGCGCGGCACCAGAATTAATTGGCGACGCTCTTTCAGGGCGACATCGGCAGCGCGTTCGATCAGGTTATTGGACGCACCGTGGGCGATGGCCGCCAGCGTGCCCATGCTGCAAGGACACACCACCATCTGCGTCGGAGCCGACGACCCCGACGCCACCGGCGCCATCCAGTCGTCGCGTGCAAACACACGCAATTGCCCCGCGCGCGCACCGCAGCGCTCCGCCAGAATCAATGCCGCCGTATCGATATCGTCGGGCAACTGCACATCCGTTTCGGTGCCGATGACGATGCGCGCGGCATCCGAAATCAATACAAACACGCGGCACTCGGCGGCAATCAGGCATTGCAGCAGACGCAGGCCATACGGCGCGCCGGAGGCGCCGGTGATGGCGAGTGTTACGGTGCGTGCGAATTCAGTCACGATCAATCCTGCCAGCGTGCGCGCAGACTCGCGGCGAGTTTTTGATGGATGCCGCCGAAGCCGCCATTGCTCATGATGACAACCTGTTCACCGCCGCTGAGCTGATGTGTCAGGTCGGCAACAATCGCATCAATATTGTCGTAAATACGCGCCGGCGCCGGGCTGGTGGCTATGACGTCGTCGAGCGACCAGTCGAGTCCGGGCGGCTGATACCAGATCACTTCGTCGGCGGCGGCAATCGACGGTGCCAGTTTTTGCCGATGGGTGCCGAGGCGCATCGTGTTCGAGCGCGGCTCGATCACGGCGATCACGCGGGTGTTGCCGACGCGCGCACGCAGACCTTCGAGCGTGGTCGCAATCGCGGTCGGGTGATGCGCGAAATCGTCATAGACGCGAATGCCATTGACCTCGGCGATCAACTCCATGCGACGTTTGACGCCGGCAAAATCCGCGCATGCGGCAATCGCATCGGCGGGGCGCACGCCGACATGTTGCGCCGCGGCGATCGCGCTCAGTGCGTTGTAGACATTGTGGCGGCCGGTGGCATCCCAGTGCACGCAGCCCTGCTTTTCGTCCTCGCCCTCTTTGTTTCTGAGGAACACCTCGAACGCGGAGCCATCGGCATTGAGCAATTCCGCGCGCCAGTCGACATCTCCCTCCAAGCCCAGCGTTGCACACTCGGACCAGCAACCCATCGCCAACACCTCCTGCAACGCCTGATCGGCGGCGGGAAATACGATGTGGCCGCTCGCCGGAATCGTGCGCACGAAATGGTGGAATTGTTTTTGAATCGCCGCCAGATCGGGAAAAATATCAGCGTGATCGAATTCGAGATTGTTCAGAATCGCGGTGCGCGGCCGGTAGTGCACGAACTTCGAACGTTTATCGAAAAACGCGCAATCGTACTCGTCGGCTTCGATCACAAAAAAACTGCTGTCGGTCAGCCGTGCGGAAATACCGAAATTTTCCGGCACGCCGCCGATCAGAAAACCGGGATTGAAGCCATTGGCTTCGAGCAGCCACGCCAGCAGGCTGCTGGTCGTGGTTTTGCCGTGCGTACCCGCGCACGCCAATACCCAGCGCCCCTGCAGCGCGTGATCGCACAACCATTGCGGACCGGAGACATAGGGCAGGCCGCGCTCCAGCACGTATTCCACCGCGGCGTTGCCGCGCGACAGCGCGTTGCCGATGATCACCAGATCCGGATCGCCGCCGAGTTGCAAATGCGCGGGGTCATATCCTTCGCACAGCGCGATGCCCTGCTCCCGCAACTGGGTGCTCATCGGCGGATAAACGCTGGTATCGGAACCGCTGACCTCGTGACCGAGCTGGCGCGCGATCAGCGCCAGGCCGCCCATAAAGGTTCCGCAAATGCCGAGGATATGAATGCGCATGCAAACTCTCTGATCGCAAACTGGAAAACGGGGAAGAGTGAGGCGGGAATGGTATCACCGGCGCCGGCAGGCGACGAAATCGCCCGCGCGGTCTGGCGACGGCGCGGCGGAAAAACGAGAGAAGGATTAACGAGCAGGTGGCGCGATCGATTCAATCGGCGACAAATTCGAGCCCCATACCCTCCTTGTCGAGCCGCACGATGCGCATGCGCACGACCGGCGCGTCGCCGCCGGGAAGGCCCTGTACCTGAACCTCGACGACATCGCCGATGGCGATATCCTGGCCCTCGGCGAACACGAATGCCCCCGAGTCGGAAATATCCCGCGTGTGCGTCCGGATTTCCCCGGCATTGGGGTGACTGACCTTCACTTCCGCACGCAGACGCGTACGCGGGTTGCCCCGCAAATCCCGGCTCATCGCAACGATTCCCTAACACCGCGGCGCGAAGGCGCCCCAAATTCCGTGGTTCAGGAAGCCTAGCACAGGAAAAAACGGTGTCTAAGCCGGGCCGGTAAGGGCGGTTGGGCAGAGCGCAGGGCTATCGGTATAATCGGCGGGGCATTGTCCTTTTTCTCTGACAGCACAGTTCACGTATTGCGAATTACTTTCTACAGTCTCACTTTAAGCGGCCTAACTTTTAACAGCCTTATTTTCTACAGGGAACCACCATGAGCTTTAACCAAGTGCCGGCGGGCAAAAGTCTGCCTGATGATATTTACGTCGTAATCGAAATTCCGGCGAACCACGCGCCGATCAAATACGAAGTCGAGAAGGATTACGACGCGCTGATGGTCGATCGCTTCATGGCGACGCCGATGTTCTACCCCGCCAACTACGGTTACATCCCGCAGACGCTGTCCGAAGATGGCGATGCGCTGGACGTGCTGGTGGTCACGCCTTATCCGGTTGCCCCAGGCTCGGTGATCCGCTGCCGCGCCATCGGCGTGCTCAATATGAGCGACGAAGCCGGCCAGGACGCCAAACTACTGGCCGTACCCCACGACAAACTCACCGTGCTCTACAAACACGTGAAAGAGCCGTCCGACTTGCCGGAACTGCTGATCAAACAGATCCAGCATTTCTTCGAGAACTACAAGGATCTCGAAGTCGGTAAATGGGTGAAAGTAGAAGGCTGGGCAGGCAGCGACGCC
>JBEVMI010000397.1:0-4530 GCA_040508685.1 Spongiibacteraceae bacterium | reverse complement strand
CGACACAGGTGGATGTCGGCTTTCTTCATATGTTGTGTCGGCATCTGGAGGCGCGCGAGGGTGACTCCGGTCGCTGAGGGGATCATCTAAAAAAATGGATCGCTCCTATTGGGGATGGTCGCTCGCCATTTTTTTAGATGATCCCCTCACCGCCCTGGCTTTGTCAGTAATTGCAAATTGCAGCGGACTTGAGGAGGGATGGTGAGGGTCTGTTTACAAAAAACGTCGCGACCATCCCCAATAGGAGCGATCTTTTTTGTAAACAGACCCTTGCCGTCCTGACCCAATCCCAAAACAATCAGTGGTGATGCCCACCCACGCCATGCGCATGACCGTGAGACAGCTCTTCCTCGGAAGCCTGGCGCACATCGATCACTTCGATATCAAAGTTCAGCGTTTCGCCCGCCAGCGGATGGTTGGCATCGATATCGACCGAAAACTTGCCGACCTTGACCACCGTTACCGGCTGCTCGCCGCCCTCTTTCAGGTGCAGACGCACGATCTGGCCGGCCTTGAGTTTGCCTTCGTGTGACAGATATTTCGCAGGCACACGCTGCAGGGCATCCGCCTTGCGCTCGCCGTATGCATCGGCGGGGGTCAGCCTCAGATTGAAGGTGGTACCGGCAGCTTTGCCGAGAAAGGCCGCTTCCATCGCCGGCAGAATATTGTCGGCGCCGTGCAGATACACGGTAGGGTCGCCGTCGCGGCTGGTTTCAATGACTTTGCCATCGGCGTCGGTCAGGTTGTAATGAAAGGACACGACGCTGTCCTTGGCGATGGCAGTGCTGGAATCGGTGGTCATGGCAGGTCCCGCGTAGACGATGGGGCCGCACATAGCGGCGCAATAAAAAGCCGCGCTATGGTAGAGGCAATCTTTCGCCAAGGGAACGCCGCGCGCAGCTCACAACAGCAGATCAAACCACAGGAGGCAGCTTGGCCGACATTCTTCCATTCAAACCGCGCCCGCCGCGGAGCGACGGCAGCACGTTATGCCGCAATGGCCATCACCGCTGGGTGATCTGGCAACGCAAACCGTTCGACGTTAAACAGGGGAAGCTGGTGACGGTGTACCGCTGCGAACGCTGCGGCAAGGAAAAAACCGAGGCGAAATGAACGCAAGTTCATCTCGCCTCAAAACCTGGAGAAATTCTGTCTAGGGAGGCTGGGGAAAAGGATCAGCGGGTGGCGCTCAGGCGTTCACTGATGGCGTTCAGCAACGCTCTCGCGGCGTCGGCACCTTCTACGGCCTCGACCACCAACGCCATGCCCAGCATGTGTTCGGCGATCAGGTTGGGTACGGCGATGCCATTGGCGTCCGCTTCGTCGCGCAGGTAGAGGAACGCGCGTGCACTGATGTCGTCGATCAGCTCCTGTTCGGAGTGTTCGCCAGCGGTGCGGCTGCGGTACGCGGCGAGATCGGTGACAGTGCAGGCAGTGCTCATGGGGATTCCTACGAGGCGTGAGGTGTTGTGATCAGTATAGGTGCCACCCTCGGGTCTGAAACTAAGGGGATACCGTCGCACCAGCTCGGAAAAATCCCTACGTATTTCTACCCATAGCGGCGGCGATGGCGGTTGGCAGTGTCCGCCCCCGCATGGATAATGCGCCGCTTCCCTCTTCCGCCAGCCAGCGATTACCGCACCCTATGACCGACGTGAGTTTCGACAGCATCGAGCAACAGCCCCTGCGCCAGTTCACCGAAAAGGCGTATCTGGACTACTCCATGTACGTCATTCTCGACCGCGCGCTGCCCAGCATTGCCGACGGCCTCAAGCCGGTGCAGCGCCGCATCATTTACGCGATGAGCGAGCTGGGCCTGCGCTCGACCGCGAAGTACAAGAAGTCGGCGCGCACGGTCGGCGACGTCATTGGTAAATTCCATCCGCACGGCGACAGCGCGGCCTACGAAGCGATGGTGCTGATGGCGCAGCCGTTCAGCTATCGCTACCCGCTGGTCGACGGCCAGGGCAACTGGGGCTCGCCGGACGATCCGAAATCCTTCGCGGCGATGCGTTACACCGAATCGCGCCTGACCGCATTCGCCGATCTGCTGCTGTCCGAGCTGGAGCACGGCACCGTCGAGTGGCAGCCGAATTTCGACGGCACCATGGACGAACCGGTGGTGTTGCCCGCGCGCGTTCCCCACGTGCTGCTAAACGGCGGCACCGGCATCGCGGTCGGCATGGCAACCGATATACCGCCGCACAATCTGCGCGAAGTGATCGAAGCCTGTCTGTATCTGCTCGATGATCCGTTTGCGGGAACGCGCGCGCTGTGTGAATTCATCAAGGCGCCGGATTACCCGACCGACGCGGAACTGATTACACCGCGCGCGGAAATTCTCGCGATGTACGAAACCGGTCGCGGCAGTTTGCGCATGCGTGCCGTGTATCAAAAAGAAGACGGCGACATCATCGTCACCGCACTGCCGCACCAGGTGTCCGGCTCGAAAGTGATGGAGCAGATCGCGCAGCAGATGCAGCAGAAAAAACTGCCGATGATCCAGGATTTGCGCGACGAATCCGACCACGAAAATCCGACCCGGCTCGTCATCATTCCGCGCAGCAACCGCATTGACCTCGACGGCGTGATGCAGCATTTATTTGCGACCACCGATCTCGAACGCACCTATCGCGTCAACATGAACGTGATAGGTCTCAACGGCCGGCCGCAAGTCAAATCATTGAAAGATATCCTGTCCGAGTGGTTGCAGTTCCGCACTGAAACCACGCGCAAACGGTTGCAGTTCCGCCTCGATAAAGTCCTGGCGCGCCTGCACGTGCTCGACGCGTTGATGATCGCCTTCCTCAATATCGATGAAGTGATCGCCATCATTCGTTACGAGGAAGAGCCCAAGCAGGAATTGATGACGCGTTTCGCGCTCACCGATACCCAGGCCGAAGCGATTCTCGAATTGAAGTTGCGCCATCTGGCGAAACTCGAAGAGATGAAAATTCGCGGCGAGCAGGACGAGCTGGCGAAAGAGCGCGATCAACTCGAAGCTCTGCTGGGTTCGGCGACCAAACTCAAGAATCTGATTCGCAAAGAGCTGAAAGAAATTGCCGACAAATATGGCGACGACCGTCGCTCGCCGATCGTGTCGCGCGAAGAAGCTAAAGCCTTCAACGAAGACGAGTTGGTCGCCGCCGAGCCGGTCACCATTGTGTTGTCGGAATCAGGCTGGATTCGGTCGGGCAAAGGCCACGATATCGATCCGACTTCGCTCAGCTACAAATCCGGCGACGCGTACAAATTCGCCGCGCGCGGCAAATCAAATCAACCGGTGGTCATTCTCGACAGCACGGGCCGCGCTTATACAGTGCTGGCGCATACCCTGCCGTCGGCGCGCGGACAGGGTGAACCCTTGACCGGCCGTATCAGCCCCCCATCGGGCGCGACCTTCGAAGGTCTGCTGATGGGCGCGGACAAACAGGCGATATTGTTGGCGTCCGATGCCGGTTACGGTTTCGTCACCACCTTCGCTGATCTCGAAGCAAAAAACAAAAACGGTAAAGCGGTGCTGACTCTGCCCGAAAGTAGCCGCGTCTGCGCACCGATACTGGTGCGCGAAACCGTCGATGCCTATGTCGCCGCCGCGAGCAACGATGGTCGTCTGCTCGTATTTCCGCTCGCCGATTTGCCGCAACTTGCGCGCGGCAAAGGCAATAAAATTATCGGCATCACCGGTGCAAAAGTCGCGAGTCGCGAAGAGTTTATGGTTGGCGTCGCGGTGCTGATCAAAGGTGAAACGCTGCGAATTTATTCCGGCAAACGGTATTTGAATCTGTCGTTCAACGAGCTGGAGCATTACAAAGGCGAACGCGGTCGGCGCGGTAATAAATTGCCGCGAGGTTTCCAGAAAGTGGATTCGATTGGGTTGGTGACAGATTAATTTGCACTGGCACTTGTGTTTGTCCGGCCACAGTTGCTCTGGGGGTTAATCGGTATCGTGCCAATGGTGACCGGATTGTTGGGTTACTGCCCGTTGTATACGTTGCTCGGTATCAATACCTGCCCGTTGGCATCCAAAAAATAAATCGGTGTTTGCCGTCGCGACAAAGTTGAGGGCTGATACGACTCAGGTGTTGTTGGCGGCGGGTTCGAGCTGCGATTTCAGCGTCGCAAACTGCCGTTCCAGCAGCGTGTCGTACGGCGCTTTCAATGCTTTTACAATCCACAATTCTTCGCGCGCTTCGAGTTCGCAGCGTTCGTGGATCGCGGGGTGGCGCTGCAGTTGGGCGTCGATTGCAATTTCGTGGTCTTCGGCGATATCGACGCAGGCCTGGTTGAGCTGGCGAATGATTTGTTGCTCGCGCCAGGGTTCGCCGTCGTCGTGTGATGCCAGCGGCATCAATGCCAGTCGCAGCGCATGCGGTTCGCTGAGGCGGCGCAGTAACTGCGCGCAGCACAGCGCGCGAAATGGTCCTTCCATTTCATCATCATCGGCGGCAAAGCGTACCGTCATGCCGCCGGCGCGCGTGATCGCGACTTCACCGCGATACAGTTTGCTGACCGCCTGCACCCGCTGCA
>JBEVMI010000392.1:0-3992 GCA_040508685.1 Spongiibacteraceae bacterium | reverse complement strand
CTCAGCGTAATTCTTCTCTCCCTCAGCACCGTGGTGACGCTGCATATTCTCGTCAGCGGTAAAGAACGCCAGCTCGCCGATCGCGCCGGGGCGGTGGTCGATCTGGCAGCGACCCGACTCAATACCACCGCCGCCATCACCACCAGCTTCAGTGCGTTTGTCGAGGCGTCGGATTATGTCGCCCCGGAGGAGTTCGACAGTTTCGGCTCCGCGGTATTGGCGAATTCGCCGCTGCCGCTGGTCGTCGGTTATGCGCCGCGGGTGGCCGGTGACGACCGCGAGATTTTCGAAGCGCAGCACAGCCGCATCGACGCGCCCTATCGCATCGTGAACCTGCAGGCCGATGGCAACGTCGTGCCCGCGCCGGCACGTCCCGAATATTTCCCGTCGTTATACGTGTCGGCCTCAACAACCAAGGTGCCCAATTTGCGCGGGCTCGACATACTCGGCCGCTGGCCGGAGGAAATGGCCCTGCTGCGCAGTTCCGGACTGATGCAGATGCATCGGATCCGCACCGCCAATGTCGGCGATTTTCAGCTGACATTGCTGGCGCCGGTGCGTTCACGCGGCAAGCCGCAGCGGATCGACGGCCTGATTGTCACCGCCACCAATCTTGAGGCCCTGCTGGCAGGGCATGAACACCGCCTCGCCGACAGCACGCTCAGCATTCAGTTGAACGACGGACCGCCGCGCGAAATAAAACTCGGCGCCGAAACCATCACCCGCGCGTATGAGTGGCCCCGCCTGTGGCAACTGTCGAGCGCCGAGGTGCGCCGCGAAGTCGCGCTGGGAGCGCAACAGTTCGCGGTCACATTGCATTACCCCGTGAGTCTGGCGCTGCCGGATCTGCTGCCACTGGCGGCGGTGTTGATCGCGGTGCTGATTTTCTGCATCGGCGGTTATCTGATCCTGCGCGCGCAATTGCAGGCCAGTCACGCCGAAGGGGCCAACCGCGCCAAAAGCGATTTTCTCGCCACCATGAGCCACGAAATTCGCACGCCGCTGAACGGTGTGCTCGGTATGGCCGATCTGCTGTCGCGCACGCCACTGAATCGCGAGCAGCAGCATTACGCCGACATCATTCGCTCCTCCGGCGACAATTTGCTCGCCATCGTCAATGACGTGCTCGACGTGTCGAAAATCGAAGCGGGACAAATGGTGCTGGAAAATACCCCCTTCGACCCGGCGCAAATCGTTACCGATGTCGCCGATCTCTACCGCATCAGTCTTTACGAACGCGGCATCGCCTTCGCCGCATCGGTCGCCAGCGATGTGCCGACGCTGTTGATCGGCGATCCCACGCGCATACGCCAGCTGCTGATGAACCTGCTCGGCAATGCCGCCAAATTTACCGAGCGCGGTGAAATCGAAATACGCGTGCGCACGCTCGCCAGCAAGGACGACAGCTGCCAGTTGCAATTCAGCGTGCGCGATACCGGCCGCGGCATTCCCGCCAAAGTGCAGGCGCGACTGTTCGAAGCGTTTACCCAGGAAGCCGCATCCACCGCGCGTTTATACGGCGGCTCCGGTCTCGGTTTAAGAATCTGCCGCGACCTGGTCACGCTGATGGGCGGCACAATCGGCGTCCGCAGTGAAATCAATCGCGGCAGCACGTTCTGGTTTGAGATCGAATTGCAGCGTGCACCGCAGGCTGCACCGACCCCGCAGCATTTTGGTCTGCGTTCGGCTCTGCTCGTCGACGACTACGCAGCGACCCGCACCATCCTGGTCGAACAATTGCGTCACCTCGGGTTGCCGGCAACGGTCACCGCCAATGTGCGCGAAGCGTGGCAGTATCTCGAAAATCACCAGCACGACTTGCCCGACCTGATCATCAGCGATCTCAACATGCCCGGCGAAAACGGCGATGTGTTTGCGCAACGCCTGCACGACGATGCGCGTTTCGCCCAGATCCCGGTGATCCTGCTCAGCGCCAGCAGCGGCCTCAGCATGCACGCGCAGATGCCGGCCAACCTCAAATACTGCGGCGCCAAACCGACATCGGCCGCGCAAATGCAAACCGTGCTGGAACAGGCTTTCAATCGCATCGGCGCCAAGGCGGAAACCGGCACCGCCGCCGTCGCGGAATTTCTGCGACCGTTGCGCGTGCTCGCGGCGGAAGACAATGCCGTCAACGCCAGCGTCCTCAAAGGCATGCTGGAAAAACTCGGCCATCGCCCGGTGTTTTGCAAAGATGGCGCCGCGGCCGTCGTCGCGTTCGGCAAAGCTGCACCGCGTTTCGATGTCGTGTTGCTCGACTATCAAATGCCGATCATGGACGGGCTGGAAGCGTGCCGCCGCATGCGCGAATTCGAGCGCATACAAAAATTGCCGCACACACCGGTGATCGCGCTGACCGCCCACGCCTTCGAAGATCAACGCCAGCAATGCCTCGACGCCGGCATGGATAATTATCTGAGCAAACCGATTTCACTGACGGCACTCGGCGCCGCACTGCGCCCGTATCAAACCTCGCCGGCCCGCAACAGCGTCGACAGCGCCAGTAAATAATCGCCCGTTTCTTGACCTTTACCCCTCGCACTCCGTAAAGTGCCGGCCGACTGCGCCAGGTGCCCTTTCGCCGCGTTCTGTTCAGGATGCGCAGCGCGAAAGGGTTAAATGGGAAGTCTGGTACGCGTCTCCGGTTTCACTGATGAAACCCGGAGATCTCCGCAAGGCCAGCGCTGCCCCCGCAACGGTATCAGGCTCAATGGCCTTTCGATTTTTCGACTGCGCCCGATTGACGCCTGCAGCCCGGAACCAGCCTCCGCAATCACACCGTTTTTATGCTCACGCGACTTTTGCGCAAGCCATAAAAACTCTTTCAACGATGATGCGGAGGGCGTCATCGGTGGCCGCACTGTCGACCTGTGTTGTGCTCCACTTTGTTGCTCTCCCTCGTTCGTTTCTCAGCGAATTTAGGATTACATTTCATGTCCCGGCTCCACAAATTCCAGCCCCATACATTCCACCCCAAAACTTCTCGCCGCGTTTTGTCGGCGCTGATGGCACTCGCGCCGCTCGGTGTGTTCGCCGCCACCGAACAAGTCATCGTCAGCGCCACGCGCTCCGAACAAACCGCGGTTTATATTCCGGCCAACATTCTGGTGATCGGCGCCGAGGAGATCGAACGCAACGGCGCGAAAACACTGACCGAATTATTGCGCAGCCGCGCCGGCATCCAGGTGCAGGATGTGGTCGGCTCCGGTGCGCGCGGCACCACGCTGGTGATGCGCGGCTTCGGCTCCAACGGCGCCAACAACACGCTGGTCTTGCTCGACGGGCAGAAACTCAACAATCCCTCGCTGGCAGCGCCGGATCTTTCCAGCATCGCGATGGCCGATATCGAACGCGTCGAAATCATTCAGGGCAGCGCCGGGGTATTGTTTGGCGACCAGGCCACCGGCGGCGTCATCAACATCATCACCAAACGTCCGCAGGAACGCAGCGCCAATGTTGAAGTGGGTTTCGGCAGCGAAGACTGGGAATCGTATCGCGGCAATATCGGCGAAGCGTTCGACAACGGCCTCGCCTATCGCGTCGCCGCCGAAAAACACTTGACCGATAATTATCGCGACAACAACGAAGCCGATTACGACAACGTGCTCGCGCGCGGCAGCTACACGCAAACCTTATTCAGCGCCTTCGTCGAAGCACAGCAGATCAACGACAACATGCGCCTGCCCGGTTCGATTTCTCCAACACTGATTGCGCAAGACCGCCGCCAGACCAGACGCCCGAATGATTTCACCAATATCGATACCGACCGCTACCGCGTCGGCGGCGAAGTCGTCATCAATCCGCAGTGGAAAATTGCCGCCGAATACAGCTATCGCGACGCCGACAGCACCGGCGTATTTTTCGGCACGCAATTTACCGACGCCACCACGGTGAAAGCGTTTACGCCGCGCGTACTCGGCACCATCGATGTGCCGTACGGCCCGTTGATCGCCACTCTCGGTTACGACAACCAGGGCAGCGAATACGAATCG
>JBEVMI010000385.1:0-4482 GCA_040508685.1 Spongiibacteraceae bacterium | reverse complement strand
ATTCGGCATCGAAGCCGCTGGATGAAGCGTACAGCGTGAGTCCGATCGGACCTGCTATAACTTTGTCTGACGCAAAAGGCTCCGTCGTATAAGTCAGTGCACCTAACTGTGTCGTTTCTTCCGAGCCACTCCCGCACACCTTCTCATCCAGCGGCACCGGTATCATTTCCAGTAATCCGGCCGTTTGGATTTTGAGCCGCACGCTGCACGGGCTCGAGACGCCAGTCCAGAAAACCTGGTCGCTGGCAAGCGCGTCTACCGGTTTTATGGATGACAAAGAGCCGTCATTCAACGAAGGCGCGTTGCTGTGACCACGACCCCCAAAATAAAAAACCGTGCTCGTCGTTTCTTTTAACGGCCATGTTTTTGCATCGACCCAACGATCTGTTCCCAGCACATTAAAATGAATTGGCGTGCTGGTTTGATCGATCCCGTTATCTACATTTTTCAGCCAACGATCAAACCAGCGTAAACGCACTTGCGCAACCAGATCACTGGGCATGGTACCCGTATGCGTCCACGGCCCTTGCAGCCATTGATAACGCGGATTCGGGATTTGGTCCGCTTTCATCGGCAAACCCACCGGCCTGCCCGCGGAAGCATTCTGCAACCCTGTATAAATCATGCTCGGGCCTTTTCCCATGACGTCATACCACCCGCCGACCAACATGATGGCTATTCCACTATTGGCAATATCGTCCAGATTCGTTCCGGGGCTGCGAAAATCCCAAAACTCTCCTGCATGCGCTGCCGGACCGTCGAGAACCTGGTCGAGCACCAATGGCGCGGCCACCGATAGCGAACCACTCAGCGCTTGCTGCGTGCGCGTCAGCAAATCACCCGGATCATTAACCCCGATGTAATCAATAATTCCGGTCAATCCCGTTGTCGGGAAAAGTACTGCGTATAACAATCCGAAGCCCAAATTGGGCATGCCTCCGTAGTATCCGTCACGCCCCACATTCGAAATTACAACTTCCGGTATCGCGGCTTTAATCGGCGAATTCGGTCCGGCCACGGAAGCTGTATGTAACTGTGTGATCCCCATATACGAGCCGCCAAACAGACCGACCTTTCCATTCGAGTTCGGCAGACGCGCGGCCCAATCGGCAAGCTCCAAACTATCCAACCGCTCTTGATAACCCCAGAAGTCGAACTCACCTTCTGACGCGCCGCGACCACGAACATCGGCAACTACAGCAATGTAGCCGCGTTTCACCAGATAGTCTTCACTGCCACCGCCCAACGTCGTGTACAGAGGGGAGTTCTTGCCATAAGGCGTTTGTGTCAATAACGCGGGAAACGCGCCGACAGCTGGTGCGCCTGTTGTGCGATCAACGGGATATTTAACCATTACCCGCAGAATAGTCCCATCCTTCATCGGCACCGTCAGATTGTTTTGCGTGCCGATATCATAGGTTTCTGGCTGCGGCACCCAAGCCGCCATTTTTGCCTGCCCCTGAGCATCTACAGATGACGATGTTTGAGTTTGATAGTTGGACGCGGCGACACTCTCGGTTTGCGCCGTAGCGTAGCTGCCATCAGCGTTTTCCGTGCAGGCCGCAAGCTGCAGAAGCGATCCAAGCAAACATGCAATAGACATTTTTATGACCCCCTAGCATTTGATTATTAATTAATAGCTGCAAGGAATCGGGAAAGCGCATTTCACCACCCTAATTACTGCCAGCCACCAGTGATCGGAACGCAAAGCTTTGTTGAAAACTGACAGACAAAAACATTTTCACAAGACGCCATGAGCAAGAAAGATTCCAGCGATATTCGCAACGGATAAAATTGGGTATTTTCGCGAAGCGATTCACAAGAAAGGATTTCTATAGGCCGGTTGGTATCGAACCAATGCACTAGACAATGCGCGGGGAGCTTTGAATTTGTAAATTTTTAGCGTGCCGATGTAAATTTGTCACTTGTGTAATTATATTTTCATCTAACAAACTAAAGTTAACTTCGCTTAAGGCGAAAAGTAGCAGTCGTAGTTGAAGACGTTTAGCTGATCTTCAAGCCTCATCGTTTTTGATGGCAACTAACACTGCCGCGAGTACTGTGGGCAGTCGGACGCAACTGCAAGCGCCGACTGCACAGCCATCGAAAAACCTCAGTGTTTGGTGATATTTTTTGCGGCGCTCTGACGCCGTCCGTCATAAATTTTGTCGAGCACCATAAGGCGCGACATGCTTGGCAGCACATCTACCCTGACGCCGCTGTTATCGATAATTAATACCTTGGCATTAGGAGTGGCATCGTAAGGGGGCCACTCCGGCAAGCCGGGACCATTCGGATTGCCTGTGCGGGCAAAATTCAGCCAGTACGATGACAGCACTTTGCTTAGCGCCATATCTTCTGGCGTCGGACTCTTGCCCATCGAATACACGTTTCCGCTCGAATAGCTGCTTTGTCCACAATGCAATCCAGCGTAGTCCTTATCGGAAAAACCAGGAGCCATCATGCGCGCGACTGCATTCGAATCGGCCCGCTCGAAGTGATACACATAGGTTTTCTTTCCGGAAGCAACCTGCAACTGCGCCAGTTTGAAGTTCTGATAGCCAAACAATTCGTCACCGGCATAGGCTACACCTGACATTTTGGCTTGTTCCGGCGTGGCCGACGGATAAGCCTTCAGAAATTCGGCCTCGTGGCCTTTCGCAAACTGGCGCGCATACGTTTTCAACTTGTCGGCTGTATCCCACAACTGCCACCGAGCGGCAAACATGAGGCCTTCGTTCGAGCACCAGCCCGTCATTAGATCGACATTATTTTGCGTATTGGATTTAAAAGCGTCGTATTGATCGACCGGTAAAAAATAACCATCCGCATTCGGCAACGCCATCGTGGTGTTACCGTCCAAACCCGTCGCTTGTGCTGCAATGATTTTTTCGGCGGGCACTTTGCGCATATCGGCCAAAGTTGTGGCCCCCATTTTTTTGGCCAGCACGAGACCCGTCTGTTCTGCTTCCGCCAGCGGAGCCATGTTCGGCGTCTCGTCACCATGAGTGAACTGCGAACCACTCTCGGCGATGACGCGACGAAACAACCCTTTCGCCTGAGGAGATGTCAACAAATAGCTCGACATGTGGCCACCCGCGGAACAGCCAAAAATGGTGACGTTATCCGGGTCGCCGCCAAATTGCGCGATATTGTCTTTGATCCATTGCAATCCGAGGACAAGGTCCGACATCGCATAGTTGCCCGATGCGTGATGGGGGTTTTCTCGTGTCAATTCAGGATGGGCCAAATAACCCAGCGTGCCGACCCGGTATGGCAGCGTCACCACTACGGCGTCCTTACTTGCGAGAGCGGTTCCATCCACCATCTCCATCGACGTCGATCCCAGTGTGAAACCGCCGCCATAGATATGTACCATGACGGGCTTTTTCACAGCCGGCGCGACATCTTTCGTCCACACATTCAGATACAGGCAATCTTCGCTCGGTTTCGTATTTCCAACATTGAGGATTGGCGATACTGGTTGCATACACGGCGGCGCGAAAGTGTCGGCTTTGCGGACACCCGCCCAGGTTTTAGCCGGCTGTGCATATTTCCACCGCAAATCACCTACGGGCGCTTCACCCAGCGGAACGCCCTTGAATGTGATCATGCCTTCCGCATTAACGCCCTCAAGTGTGCCCGCCAACGTTTTCACGACAACGGGTGTCGTGACGACTGTCTTAGCGGGATTGGCCGGCTTTACAGCGGCGAGTTCGGAAGCAATCGTGGCCAGCTTGGTCTGGTCAATTTTTGCTGCTGCGAATCCCGCTATCTGGCGCAGACTCATATTCTTCGCCATGCTCATTTGCGGCGAATTGATGACATTCGGTATTTGCTTTTCAAGCACGGCTTTTGCGCCGGGATCAGCGAGCAGCTCCTGTAATGTATTGTCGAGCGTAAATCCCGCTTCTGCCGAGTTTATTGCTCTGACTTCTGGATCTTTGCGTGAAGCACATGATGGCAACATCACAGTACAAGAGGCGATGACTAGCGCCGTATAAAAAAATCGAATTTTCATTTATATATCCTTTTAGTAGCGTCCAAAGGTTGTCGACGGAATCAATTTAACGACCGAGACGATATATCAATTTTTCACAGCGCTTTTAGCTGGCCTCTTATGACGCGAATCGTAAATTCTATCGAGCACCAGCATCCGCGACATGCTGGGCAAAGGACTTAGCTTGACGCCATCATTATTGATGAGCAGCACCTCGGCATCTGGTGTCGCATCATAAGAAGGCCACTGCGGCAGTCCAGGTCCATTCGGGTTGCCGGTGCTTGCAAAATTAAACCAGTAGCTCGAAAGAACTTCGCTAAGTTTTAAATCCTCGGGCGAAGGATTATCGTTCATCGAACGGACATTCCCGCTGGAATACCCGCTCTGCCCGCAATGCAAACCGCGATATTGGTCCTCGGTAAAGCCAGGAGCCATTTGTTTGAACATCGAATTTGAGTCTTGGCGATCGTAGTGATAGACGT
>JBEVMI010000366.1:0-3410 GCA_040508685.1 Spongiibacteraceae bacterium | reverse complement strand
TTGAAGGTGCCGATCAGGTTGACGTTGATCGTGCGGGTATATTCCTCGAACGGGAACGGACCGTTTTTGCCCAGTGTTTTGGTGGCCGTGCCGATACCAGCGCAGTTGATGTTGATATGCACCGCTCCGAATTTGGCGACGCCAGCAGCAATGCCTTCTTTAACGGATTCTTCGCTGGTGACATTCACTTTCACAAACAGCGCATTGTCCGCGCCAAGTTCTTCAACGGCTTTGGCGCCCCACTCTTCGTTCAGGTCGAACAGCACGACTTTCGCGCCTTCTTTGACGAACAGATCAGCGGTACCGCGACCCAGACCCGAAACACCGCCGGTGATAACTGCGACTTTACCTTTGAGTTGCATGATGACTCCCCAATGAATTGGACTGAAAAATTGGCTTATTTACGTTTTTCCACGAACGCGGTCATGCGCTCCTTGGCTTCCGGCGTTGCGATCAGCGACAGAAAATAACGCGTTTCGATTTGCAGCGCGGCATCGAAATCGACCTGCAGCGATTCGGCAGCGGTACTGAGAATGGCTTTCGGCGCCGGCGGAATATTGCCGTTGTACTGCTTGGCCAGCATGCCCGGATAGGCTTGCAGCTGAGCGATGATCGCCGGGTTGGTTTTCTGGGTGCCGCCCGGGATTTTGTAACCTTTTTCATTCCACGGCTGGACGTAGCCAGGGTTGGCCTTGATCCAGGCGCGCGCCTTGGCGAGAAGTTCATCGCGGTCCGCTACCAGCTCGTCGACCAAGCCTTTTTCCAGCGCTTCGGACGACTTCATGACTTGGCCGCTCAGCAACAGCGGCAGCGCTTTTTCAAGACCGAGTTTACGCACCAGACGGACCACGCCACCGGCGCCCGGCAACAGGCCGAGCGTCGATTCGGGCAGGCCGATCAGCACTTTGTCGCCGCTGATGGCAATACGGTGATGGCAGGACAGGCAGATTTCATAACCACCGCCCAACGCCGCGCCATTGATCGCGGCAACTACGGGTACTTTCAGGCTTTCGAGTGCACGCAACGGTGCCTTGATTGCATCGTTCTGTTCCTTCCATGGGCCGAGCTCATCGGCTTTCGCCGACAGCATCAGCTTGATGTCGCCGCCGGCAAAGAACGTCGATTTGGCCGACGCGATGATGACGCCGGTCAAACCCGACTCTTGCTCAAGGCGTTTGACGATGGCGTTGATGCCGCTGATGAATGCATCGTTCATCGTATTGACCGGCTGGCCCTGGATATCCATGGTCACCGTGACGATGCCGTCGGCGTCTTTTTCGTAGATAAAATCGCTCATTCTTTCGCTCCGGAATTACAGACGTTCAACGATGGTGGCAATGCCCATGCCGGCGCCGACACAGGCGGTGCAGAGGCCGTAGCGCAAGTTGCGACGCGCCAGCTCGTCGAGCACCGCGCCGATCAGCATTGCACCGGTCGCACCCAGCGGGTGGCCCATCGCAATGGAGCCGCCGTTGACGTTGATCTTGTCGAACGACACACCCATTTCCTTCGCGAAACGCATGGTCACGGAAGCAAAGGCCTCGTTGACTTCGAACAGATCGATATCTTCGATCTTGAGGCCGGCTTTCTGCAGCGCCTTGCGCGCCGCCGGCATCGGGCCGGTGAGCATGATGCAGGGATCGGAACCCACCACAGCCGACGCCACCACGCGGCCTTTCGGTTTGATGCCGATGCGCTTGCCCATTTCCTCGGAGCCGAGCAGCAATAGCGCGGCGCCGTCGACGATGCCGGAGCTGTTGCCGGGGGTGTGGACGTGGTTGATCGAGGACAGATCGTATTTGTTCTGCACGATCGCATCGAAGCCGAGATCGCCGACGCTCTGGAATGAAGCCTTGAGTTTCCCCAGTGTTTCCAGCGTGGAATCGGCACGCACCAGCTCGTCGGTATCACAGATCAGAAAACCGTTCTGGTCGCGGACTGGAATGATGGTGTTCTTGAAATAGCCGGCTTTGATTGCTGCGGCGGCACGCTGGTGCGAGGTCATCGCAAAACGGTCGACGTCTTCGCGGCTGAAACCACTCTGGGTTGCGATCACATCGGCGCCGATACCCTGCGGCACGTACTGCACCTTGATGGCGGTTTCGGGATCGTTGGCCCACGCGCCGCCCGGCGACATCATTGGCACGCGCGACATCGATTCGACGCCGCCGGCGACCACGAGGTCTTCCCAGCCAGAGCGGATTTTCATCGCCGCCATATTCACGGTTTCAAAACCGGAGGCGCAGAAGCGGTCGATCTGCACGCCGGGAGTATCTTCGTCCCAGCCGGCGTAAATCGAGGCAAGGCGCGCAATGTCAGAGCCCTGGTCGTCGATCGGCGACACGCAGCCGATGACGATGTCGTCGACCAGCGCGGTATCGAGGTTATTGCGTTTTTGCACTTCGGTCATCAGCCCGGCCAGCAGCGTGATCGGCTTGACGGTATTGAGACCGCCGCCGGCCTTGCCCTTGGCGCGCGGGGTGCGCACGTAATCGTAAATAAATGCTTCAGTCGTCATATCAAATCACCACGGTCAAACCACAAAAGTTCAGGCCGTATAGGCCAGGGCGCGCTGCAGATTTTGGCGGCACTCGGCCACCATGCGCTCGATCAGCTCGGCGCAGCTTGGAATGTCATTGATCAGGCCAATACACAGACCGGCCGTAATGATGCCGCCATCGGGGTCGCCAGCTTCCAGCGCCGCGCGACCGCGCACACCGGCAACCAAGGGCTGAATATCCTTGAATTCGCAGCCTCCGGGACGGCGTTCGGTCGCTACTACTTCGTCGGAAATCGCATTTTTGTAAACGCGCGCGGAGTTGTGCAAGGTGCGGAAGACGATGTTGGTATCGCGCTCGGTGGCGGCAACCATCGCCTCTTTAATGTTTTGGTGGATCGGCGCTTCTTTGGTAACGAAAAAACGCGTGCCCATGTTGATGCCCTGTGCACCGAGTGCAAGCGCCGCCGCCATACCGCGACCATCGGCGATTCCGCCGGACGCGATCACCGGGATTTTCAGTTGGGCCACAGCGGCCGGAATCAACACCAGACCTGGAATATCTTCTTCACCGGGGTGGCCGGCGCACTCGAAGCCGTCGATGCTGATGGCGTCGACGCCGAGGCGCTCAGCTGCAAGTGCGTGGCGCACGGCGACGCACTTGTGCACGATCTTGAGGCCGGCAGCCTTGATTTGGGGGAAGTAATCGACGGCTTTGTTGCCGGCCGTTTCCATGATCTTGACGCCGCCCTGAATAGCCGCGTCGATATATTCTTCGTAGGGTGGTGGCTTGATGGTCGGGAAGATGGTCATGTGCCTCGACGCCATCCGCGCCGTCGAGCACCCAGAGCGCGCGGCGGCCCGCCAACAGCCGGTCCAGGCTCGCCCGGGCGCCGCCCACGTCCCACGGCTC
>JBEVMI010000240.1:0-8307 GCA_040508685.1 Spongiibacteraceae bacterium | reverse complement strand
AGCAGCGGGCTTTTTTTATGGCGTACCAGTGGTCCTCGGAACGCAATCCTCAGGGCGGCGGAGCGTGCCCGCACTGTTCGCTGAGAGTGCGGAAATAATCCGGCAGCGCATTTAAAAACCACTGACCCGCGCGCCCCTGGGGTTGTTGTGGCCAGGCCAGCACGACTTCGGCGTAGTCTGGCGTCGCGTCGAGTGCGCGCAAAGTACCGGCGACGAGCGGCGCCCGCGCCAACGGCTCCGGCAGGCTGCCGATGCCGAGCCCGGCTTCCAGCGCGGCGATCTTGGCGGCGAAGCTGCTGACGGTCAGTGTCGACTGGCGTTTGCCCAGCCGCACACTGCGCGGTGCGCGCTGCCGCGAAGTGTCGGCGACGGCGATGGCGCGGTAGTTTTCGCGCACGGCGAGCGGTTCGGTTTCGGCAAAAATCGGGTGACCGGGCGCGGCTACCAGTACGAACGGCACGTGGTCTAGCGGGCGCGTGTGAAATCCCGGCAGCGGCGCAAAACCCGGGGCAATGGCGAGGTCGGCGCGACCGGATTCGAGCGCGTCCCAGGCGCCGCCGAGAATTTCGCCGCTGATGCGGATATCGGTGATCGCGTTCACACCGGTTTCGCCATCGCCCGCCGACCGCCCGGTGTTTTCGTGTTCTTCGTAGAAACGCGCGATCAGCGGGATCAGCAATTCCTCGGGATATACCAGATCCAGTGCGATGGTCAGCTGTGGCTCCCAGCCCGACGCCACCGCACGCACGTCGCCGGCGAGCTGGCTTGACGCGCCGAGCAGTTCGCGACCGCGCGCGACCAGCAGCTGGCCCGCGGCGGTGAGTTTGGCGCGGTGGCCGGAGCGGTCGAACAGGCTGACACCGAGATCTTCCTCCAGCTTTTGTACGGTGTAGGAAACCGCTGAGGTGACGCGGTGCAACTCATCGGCAGCGGCGGCAAAACTGCCGCGGCGGGCGATGGTCTCGACGACGCGGACGGCGTCCAGGGTGAGCGGGTGCTGGATCATTGCAGTACGACCATTGCGGGCAACTCGTTCGGATTTTTTGAACAGGGCTTTCAAAACTTACCGCTTTTTCGCATCCAGGCCCAGCAATAGCATGTGTCCCATACCTCGCAGCACGACTTACCTGACTGAATGCTGCGAATCACTGGAGGACACATCATGCTGATTTCCTACCCCGCCGACCGCCGTGGCCGCTCGCACTTCGACTGGCTTGAGAGTTATCACACCTTTTCGTTCGCCGACTTTTACGATCCGGAGCGCATGGGCGTATCCGCGTTGCGGGTGATCAATGACGACATCGTCGCGCCGAGCAGAGGTTTTGGCATGCACCCGCACCGCGACATGGAGATCCTGACCTATGTGGTCAGCGGTACCATCGCGCACAAGGACAGCCTCGGGCACAGCTATCAGGTGCCGGCGGGCGAAGTGCAGCGCATGACCGCGGGCCGGGGCATCGTCCACAGCGAGTTCAACGCGTCGACCAAAGAACCACTGCGCCTGATGCAAATCTGGATTCGCCCGAACCAGGCCAATCTGGAACCGTCGTACGAGCAGCGCGCGGTGCCGAATCAGGACGGGCTGACCTGGATCGCGACCGGTGACCACACACCGGACACGCTGCATATTCATCAGGACGTGCGCATCGCCCGGTTGCAGGGCCTGAAACAGGCAGTGTTGCCGCTGCATAACAATCGCATCGGTTTCCTGCAGGTGATCGCGGGTCAGATCGCGATCGGCGAGCAGGAATTGAAGGTTGGCGATGCCGTGTCGATTCACGACCAGCTCGATCCCGCGATCAGCTGTTCCGCGGATGCGGTGGCGCTGTGGTTCGACCTGCCGGGTTTCACCCAGTAACTGTGTCGCGCAGCACCTGCCTATAGGTGCTGCGCCGTTGTATGGATTATTCGTAAGCCTATTTATTGGATGGAGAGATGATCATGACTACGTTAAAGGTGCTCGGCATTTCCGGCAGCCTGCGCAAGGGTTCGTTGAATACCGCGGCACTGCGCGCCGCGATCGAATTGGCCCCCGCCGATATGCAAATCGACATTGCGGACATTGCGGATCTGCCGCTGTACAACGACGACGTGCGCGAACAGGGATATCCGCCCAGCGTGCAGCGCCTGCGCGACCAGGTGCGCGCCGCCGATGCGATTCTGTTCGCGACGCCGGAATACAACTACTCGATTCCCGGCGTGCTCAAGAATGCCATCGACTGGGTGTCGCGTCCGCCCGAGCAACCGTTCGCCGGCAAACCCGCGGCCATCATGGGCGCCAGTCCGGGCGCCGTGGGCACCGCGCGCGCGCAATACCATCTGCGTCAGGTCGGCGTGTTTCTCGATCTGCATTTTTTGAACAAACCGGAAGTGATGATCGGCAATTCCGGCGCGCGTTTCGATGCCGAAGGGAATTTGACCGACACGGCGACCCGCGAACATGTGCAGAAATTACTGGTCGCATTGCGTGACGCCACGCTGGCCCAACAACAACGCTGACACAAGCCGGCACAACGCTTAACGACAGGGGATGGATCATGGTCACCGCTGCGAACCGTTACACGCGTACCGCGATGCTGCTGCACTGGCTGATGGCGCTCGGCATCATCACCGCGTTTGGCATGGGGCTGACCATGACCGATATTCCGGGCATCACGCCCACCAAACTGCGTTTGTTCAACTGGCACAAATGGCTCGGGGTAACGCTGCTGGCGCTGGCGACCATACGTGTGTTGTGGCGTTTGTCCCACCCCGCACCGCCGCTGCCGGTGGCGATGCCGAAGTGGCAGCAGTTCGTCGCGGAGTCCACGCACTACGCGTTGTATGTGTTGTTGTTTGCGATACCGCTGTCCGGTTATCTGTATAGCCTCGCTGCCGGATTTCCGATCGTTTACCTCGGCCTGATTCCGCTGCCGGTGGTGATAGACCCCAATCCGGAATTAAAACCGGTGCTGAAAGCCGTGCACTACTGGCTGAACATGGGCCTGGCGGGACTGGTCATTGCTCACGCCGGCGCCGCGCTGAAACACCATTTCATTGATCGCGACGATATTTTGAAACGGATGTTGCCGCGACTGGGTTGAGTGGTACTGCGTCAAACAAAATTTCCGAGCGCATGATCTTCAGCGCATGGAAAAAAGTTCAACTGCTAGAAAAAAGAAGGAGTGAATGATGAAAAAGGTTTTATCGACCGCGATGGGAATGTTCTTGTCTGCCGCAGTTTCCGCCCAGCCGGTGGATCTCGCCAAAAGTTCGGTGACGGCGACCTTCAAACAAACCGGTGTGGCGGTCGACACGAAATTCACGCGCTTCAAGGCTGACGTCAGTTTCGATCCGGCGGCGCCGGAAAAAACCAGCGCGAACATGCAGGTCGATATCACCAGCTTCGATCTCGGCGATCCCGAGTACAACAAGGAGGTGCAGAAGCCGGAGTGGTTCAATTCGGCGAAATACGCACAGGCCACGTTTGTCACGCAATCGGTGCGCGCAATCAGTGCCGATCGTCTGGAAGCCAGTGGCACGCTAACCATCAAGGGCAAAGCGCAGCCGGTGGTGGTGCCGATCACGGTTAAACAAACGGGAAACACACGTACGTTTAGCGGCGAGCTGCCGATCAAACGCTTGGTATTCAAAATCGGCGAGGGCGACTGGAGCGATACCGACATCGTTGCCGACGAAGTGAAGATCAAATTTACGGTGGTCACTGCCGCGCAGTGACAGTACACGCCTCATCTTTTTGTCGCCTGGGTTTTTCATCACAAGGAGCTATTCATGAAACCAGCATTAAATTCCACGCAAACATCGAACATGAAAAAATTGTTGGCCGCCACGGTTTTTTTTGCCAGCGTCGGCGCAATCGCAGCACCGGTCACCTACAATCTCGATCCGTCGCACACGTATCCCAGCTTCGAAGCGGATCATATGGGCGGTCTTTCGGTATGGCGCGGCAAGTTCAATAAAAGCAGTGGCAAGGTGGTGATCGACCGCGAAGCCAAAACCGGCAGCGTCGACGTCGAGATCGAAACGGCATCGCTGAACTTCGGTCACGAGAAAATGGATAAACACGCGCGCAGCGAAGAAATTTTCGACGTTGCCAAATATCCGACCGCCACTTACAAAGGCACACTCGGTGGTTTCAAGGGCGATGCCCCGACCGAAGTCAAAGGCGAGCTGACGCTGCATGGGGTGACCAGGCCGGTGACGCTGACGATCAACTCCTATCTGTGCAAGATCAACCCGATGCTGAAACGCGAAGTCTGCGGTGTCGATGCGTCGGCGCAGATCAATCGCAAGGATTTCGGCATCAGCTTTGGCGAAGCGTACGGCTTCAAGCAGGAGGTGAAGTTGTTGATTCAGGCGGAAGGCATCAAGGCCGACTAAGCGGGTGGGTCAGAAAAAGTTAAGAAAGAAATCGGCGATCTGCGGGTCGCCGTTTTTTTATGTGCGGTTTTAATGGACGGGGAGGATGTCCGTGTGTGCAAAAGCGCGTTGCAACAAAGCGCCACGCAGCGCATCGACATCGGCGCCGGCGCGGGTAAATACCGCCGTGTTGATAACGTCGGCCCCTGCCGCAGGCGTCGCGACATCGCCCAGCAGCGATAGCACCCGCTCGGCAATCGCTGTGCCCGAATCGACCCAGTTAACCGTGTGCGGAACGGCGGCGGCCAATTCGTCTTTCAATAACGGAAAGTGCGTGCAGCCGAGCACGATGGTATCGACATCGCCCGCCGATGAAAAATGGGGCGAGTCGAAAAACGGCTGCATCAATCGGCGCAGCTGTGCGATATCGACAGCATCGCCGCGCAACTTGGCTTCGGCGATAAATACCAATTCGCTGGATCCAATTTTCATCACCGTGCAATCGGCGGCGAAATCGCGGATCAATTGATCGGTGTAGGCGCGACGTACAGTACCGGGTGTCGCCAGCAGGCCGATGATTTTATTTTTGGATAATTGTGCCGCCGGTTTGATCGCCGGCACCACGCCGACGATGGGCAGCGTGTAATGCTGGCGCAGCCGCGGCAGCGCGACCGTGCTCGCGGTGTTGCAGGCCACCACCAGCAGCTTCGGTGCGTAGCGTTCGATCAATGCGTCGAGCACGTCGTGCACACGCTGCACCAGCTCCTCTTCGGGTTTGGGGCCGTAAGGAAAACAAGCGTTGTCGCAGGCGTAGACGTAATTTTCCTGCGGTAACCGCGCCGCGATGGCGGCGTGAATGCTAAGGCCGCCGACGCCGCTGTCAAAAATTAAAATCGGTGCGGAATACATGCAGATTTATTCGGGCAGGTGGGATTCATAAGAAGGCGGCGCAAAATTATTGCGCGCCGGGCAGTGACAGCGGCAATTGCATTTTCTGGGTGCCCGCCGGCAGATCGAAATCGGCGGCGCTGACTTTTTTGTCGATCGCGGTCAGTTTCAGGCTGTCGCCCTGACGCAACAGTCCGCCTTTGCCCTGCTGTGGAATCACGGCCAGCGCCTGCTGCAAACGTTCGATATCGCGCTGCTCCAGATTTTGGGCGACACGCGCGGCGATGGAGCGCCACGCATTGGTCAGCGCCAGCACGTCGGGGTGATCGGTCAGTACGACTTCGTAACGTTTGCTGCCATCGCTGAGTTCGAATACTTCGCCCATGTAACCCGCGACCTGTTCAGTGCGGTTGAGCGACCGCAGCTGCATCGGCCCGGCAGGCACGTCGGCGTCATGTTTTTTGCGCAGGGCGGCGAGCAGTCCCGCGGCGCTGTTGGCGTCGATGGCGAGCCAGTTGTTTCCCTGCAGCGTCATCACCCAGGTTTCGTCGCCTTTCATCAGCAGGCGTTTATCGGTGCCGACCGCAGCCAGCATATGGCGGCTATCGCGGAACGACAGCGCCAACGGTTTGTCTTTCTGGAGCTGATAGGTGCCTTTGAGGTCGGCATGCGCCGAGCCTGCAGCCAGCAGGGCAAAAATTAGCGGCAACAAAATACGTGGCATAAATGTCTCCGGATTTGACGGGGTGCATTGTCGTGGATGTATCGCAGGCTTGCAAAGCCGCAGCGTAGTAGTGGGGGCGTGTGGCGGTTGCGCGCAGGTTGGAACGCGGAATCGTGCCGATGTTGCATGGGCGCCGGCTCTTGGTCGGCGCAGATGACGCGGGCTGGTTGCGGATAGCGGTTTGGTTTAGTCTCGCTGGAGTCCGATTGAATTGAACAGCCGATTGGATTTTTAAATTGACCCGCCATAACAGAATCCGAAGGAATCAATAAATGAATGCATTGCTCTGGTGCCTGGTAGTGATTACGTTTTTGCCGTTTGTGTTGGCCATGATGGGTGGATATTTTCGCAAACAGCAGTTTGGCTACATCGACAACCATCTGCCCCGTATTCAGCAATTACAGATGACCGGCATCGCCGCGCGCGCTTTGGGTGCGCAACAAAATGCCTGGGAATCCCTGATGATGTTTGCGCCAGTCGTAATGATCGTGCAAATCGCAGGCGTCGATTCGGTCAAGGCGGGGATCACGGCAATTGTGTTCGTGGTTGCGCGCCTGCTGCACGCAATTTTTTATTGCGCAGATATCGATAAGTTGCGCTCGCTGGCTTTCGCGGTTGGCATAGCCTGTCTGATTCGACTGGTTGTACTGGCAGCTTGAGGAAAATCGTGTGAAAAAAGTTTTATTACTATCGGCCTTGATTCCGCTGCTTGCCGCCTGCGCCCCAAAAGTCGGCAGCGAGGCTTGGTGTAATGAATTAAAAGAGCGATCGCGCGGCGACTGGACGCTGAATGAAACGGCGGACTTCGCCCGATTCTGCGTGCTGCGATTGCAGCCGGCCAGCGAGTAATTGGCTGTGGTGGAGCTGAAGCGGGATACGCCGTTATTTATCGTGCTCAACGTCGGCTCCGGCCACGGCGACGCGGAAATCGCGAAAAATACGATCGCGGAAATATTGTCGGCGGCAGGCCAGGCGCACGAATTTGTGCTGGTCGAACGCGCCGACGATTTAAAACGACTCGCCCAGTCTGCCGTCGAGAAAGCGCAGCTACAGCGCGGCGCGGTCATCGCCGCCGGTGGCGATGGCACCATCAATGCCGTCGCCCAGGCAGTGCTGCCGAGTGGTGTGCCATTCGGCGTGCTGCCACAGGGCACCTTTAATTATTTTGGCCGCACCCATGGAATTCCCACCGAAACCGGCACATCGGCACAGGCATTGTTGAATGCCACAGTGACGCCAGTGCAGGTCGGGCTCGTCAACGAACGTATCTTTCTCGTGAACGCCAGCATCGGTTTGTATCCGCAGGTGCTGGAGGACCGCGAACTCTATAAAAGTCGATTTGGACGTTTTCGTCTGGTTGCGCTGTGGTCGGGGTTGATGACGTTATTGCGCGGTTATCCGCAGCTGCGCCTGCTGATCGAACGCGACGGCGGCAAGGTCGAGAATTTGCACACACCGACAGTATTTGCCGGCAACAACCGTCTGCAGCTCGAACAAATCGGCATTCCCGAGGCGGTCGCGCAACCGCAGGGATTTCTGGTCGCGGTAACACCGCGCCCCGTCAGTCGCTGGGCGATGCTGGGGCTGATCGCGCGGGGCATACGTGGAAAACTCGGCGCGGCGAATACGGTCGACAGTTTCGAATTTAAAACCCTGCGCGTGCGCAATCGCTTTGGCATGCACCGGCGCATCAAAGTTGCCACTGATGGCGAAATCGTGTGGCTCGATATGCCGCTGATATTTCGCGTATCGCCGCAGCCGCTGCATTTGTTGATGCCCGCGGCTGCCGATAAGGTCGTGGAGCAGGCATGAGGGTGGTGCTGCACATTTCCGATCTGCATTTCGGCACCGAGCGGCTGCCGGTGATGCATGCGCTGCAGGCATGGGTGCGCACCGAGAAACCTGATCTGCTGATTGTGTCCGGCGATATCACCCAGCGTGCGCGCAGTGCGCAGTTTCGCGCCGCAGCGGAATACATTGGCTCCTTATCAGTGCCAGCGCGTCTGGTGATTCCCGGCAATCACGATATTCCGCTGTTTAATGTGTTTGCGCGCCTGCTGCAGCCGTTCGGAAAATTTCAGGGTGTATTCGGCACTGATCTTGAGCCGGAGTTTGAGTCGAACGAGCTGTTGGTGTTGTGCGTCAATTCGACGCGCCCCGAACGCCATAAACACGGTGCCGTCACTGTCGATCAGATCGAACGTGTCGCCGAGCGCCTGCGTGCGGCCGCGCCGCGGCAATTGCGAATGGTGGTGATGCATCACCCGGTGCTGGCGATAACCGCGGGCGATCAAATTAATCTCCTGCGCGGCCACGCGGCGGCGACGCGAATCTGG
>JBEVMI010000153.1:0-3257 GCA_040508685.1 Spongiibacteraceae bacterium | reverse complement strand
CGACACTAGGTTTACAAGCGGTGATCGAATTTACTGGCAACCCGCTCCCCGAAGAGAATCGTACTGTCGCTTTACTTCATCTGTCGTTCTCAAGCACTGCTGGTACAAGCTCTTGGCAAAGTAACAATTTGCCATTGTCAAAAGTGCCCAATGTGTTGCTATCAGAGTGCTATAACGACCTGCGCTTGATAGCCGCTGAAGGAACAGGATTCGACCCTGAATGGCAAAAGAAAAGTGAGTATTAATATGAGCAACGCTAACCTCGCTATTCTTCGCGCGCCTGCAGAAACAGTCTACTCCGATGAACTGGCGCGCCTCGCCGAAAAAGATACTGGAGTACGCCCAGCGGGCTGGAATCTCTCTCCACGCGCGGTGCGCAGCTTTATCCTCGGAGACGACAAACTGAGCATCAAGCGTAAATTTTACGGCGACGATGCTCTTATTGATCGTTGCATAGTTACCTTAATGAGCGACCGGGGTTTACTGCTTGTTGGCGAGCCGGGAACCGCTAAATCGATGCTGTCAGAGCTGCTTTCTGCAGCGGTATCTGGCAAGTCAGTTTGTACTATTCAAGGCACCGCCGGCACCACAGAAGACCAAATCAAATACACATGGAACTACGCATTGCTGCTGGCTGAAGGGCCATCTCCACGCGCGTTGGTGCGTGGTCCGATTTACGAATCAATGCAGCAGGGTTGCCTCTGCCGATTTGAGGAAGTGACACGCTTGCAGCCGGAAATCCAGGATTGCCTGATTAGCCTCTTGTCGGACAAAGTACTGCATGTGCCCGAGCTGGACGGCGATGCCGGCACTGTATTTGCGGCACGCGGCTTTAACGTGCTGGCAACCGCCAACATCCGCGACCGTGGCGTGCACGAAATGTCGAGTGCGCTCAAGCGTCGTTTCAATTTCGAAACCGTAAGGCCGATTACCGACCGTAAATTGGAAATGCAATTGGTGCGTGACCAGACGGATGCGCTGCTAAAGCGGGCACAGGTAGAAGTCGATTTTCAGCAAGATGTGGTGGAACTTCTGGTGACCGCGTTTAACGATTTACGTGCTGGCGTGACCAGTGAGGGTATTGTCATCGAAAAACCGACTGCCGTTATGTCGTCAGCCGAAGCAGTTTCGGTTGGTTATGCTGCATGTCTGGACTCACACTATTTCGGCGACGGTGTGGTTTCCGGCGAACATATTGCGCGGCAGTTGATAGGTACGGTTCTGAAAGATAATCCTGACGATGGCAAGAAACTGCGGCATTACTTCGATGTGGTAATTAAGCAACGTGCGCAAAGGCAATCGCAGTGGAAGCGTGTGCTTGATGCGCGCCGCGAACTGGATCGTTGAGACCGGCATTGCAGATGCTCCCCACCTCGGACGCGATACGTGCACTCGGCGCCCAGCTCGTTACTGATGAGCTGATTATTTTCCCGGTTCGACACCATAGCCCTGCCTGCGCATGGCAATTGGCTCGCTTGTTCGAACAACACACCCCATCAGCCGTTCTAGTGGAAGGGCCGCGCAGCTTTACGCCACTGATACCGTTGCTGGTGCATTCGGAAGCACGCATGCCGCTGGCGGTGTACACCTATGCGGTGCAGAACGCCCAGAGCGATGAGACGCCAAAACGTCGAGCAGCTTATTACCCATTCTGCAGTCATTCACCTGAGCTTGTTGCACTGAATGCAGCGCATGGGCGCGGAATTCCAGCGCGATTTATTGATTTGGATTTTTCAGAGCAATGCTTGATTGAGATTGAGCATGATGATGGTGAAGCGGAATCATTGCTCGACGAGCGCCATTATCAGCGCAGTCGGTATTTGAGCGCGCTGGCGCAACAGCTTGGGTGCCGAGACCATGAAGAATTATGGGAGCACTTATTCGAAGTAGCTGCAACTACTCGCAGTTTGCAGGTACAAGTAACCGATGTGGCCGCCTATTGTCATCTTGCACGTGTTGAATGTACGAGCGAAGAACTGTCGAAAGACGGAACTGTGCAACGTGAAGCCGAAATGGCATGGCATATCCAACGAGCACTCAATGAACGCAAAGCGGGCGATGGTCCAGTACTCGTCGTGATTGGTGGTTTCCATGCGGTCGCCATGCCGCAATTACTCGCTAATCCGGTCAAACGACCTTCAATTTCGCGCGGCGCCATCTCAGATGAATCTTCGGCGCTGATTCGCTATAGCTATGATAGGCTCGATCGTTTGAGTGGCTACTCTGCGGGTATGACCTCACCTGCGTGGCACCAATTACTTTGGGAGCGCACTCTCAAGTACGACAAAGCAGGAGTGGATGCGAGTAAACAGGTGCGCAAAGAAGCTGCATTAACCATGCTTTTTGATATCGCCACCGAACTGAGAGAGCGCCATGGAGTCGCCTTGCCGATGCCAACTCTGGTCGCGGCCTATGAGCATGCGTTACAACTAGCCACATTGCGGTGCCGTCCTGCGCCGGTGCGCGATGATGTGCTCGATGCAGTCGTCAGTTGCTTTGTAAAAGGGGACGCGGATGCAGACGGCTTGCTGGTCATGGCGGTAGCGCGCCACATCTTTAGCGGGCAGGCGATGGGTAAAGTGCCTCCAGGTGCTGGCACGCCACCTCTGGTCAAGGATTTCGAATATCGCGCCCGCCGCCAACGGCTCAAAATTGATGACTCGCAACCGCGCCGTCTCGCGCTCGATATCTACCGTCGCCCTGAACATCGTCTTACCAGTCGATTGCTGCACGGTTTAACTCTGCTTGCAGTGCCTCTAGCGGTGCGCAGAGCTGGCCCTGATTTTGTTAATGGGGTCGGGTTGGATCGGCTTCAGGAACATTGGGAATACACATATTCAGCGGCTACCGAAGCTGCGCTAGTAGAGGCTTCGGTGTATGGAGTGACTGTGCCTTTGGCTGTGGCAAATCGATTTTGCGCTCAGATTGATAAATTGGAATCAGGTGGTGACCGGCGTGACGCGCGGACTGCTGCTGCATTCCTGATGCAAGCCTGCGTATTAGGCCTGCACGACTATCTTCCGCGCGTTATCGCTAATCTGCGCGAAGCGATTGGAAATGATGCCGCATTCGAATCTGTGGTTGCTGCTGCAAGTAGCGTCGGAATCTTGTGGGAGTCACGCGATCCGGTAGAGGCGCGCGACCTTACCTAAGTGCCTCCGCTTTTGGAGTGAGCTTATGAACGCGCAATTTATTTGGGAATTAACCTGGAGGGTTTGTGTGGTGATGGAAATGAACTCCTGCAGGCTTTGTCGCGT
>JBEVMI010000124.1:0-7769 GCA_040508685.1 Spongiibacteraceae bacterium | reverse complement strand
CATGCGCGCGAGCAGCGTCGACGGTTCGAAGCCGTGCGGCTCCTGATCAGTGTGCAGATGTGCGAATTCGATTTTCTGTTGTTGCAGCCAGTCGCCGAACGGGCGCGACTCGGCGAACGCGGATTTCAATTCTTCGTCGCGAATCAAACGGCCCTGTTCGAAATCGAGCAGGAACATTTTGCCGGGGCGCAGGCGGCCTTTCGCTTTGACGTTCGCGGGGTCCACCGGCAACACGCCGACTTCCGACGCCATGATGACTTTGTCGTCGTGCGTGATGTAGTAGCGGCTCGGGCGCAGGCCATTGCGATCGAGCACCGCGCCGATGTAACGGCCGTCGGTGAATGCGATCGACGCGGGACCGTCCCACGGTTCCATGATGGTCGAGTTGTATTCGTAGAACGCGCGTTTTTCCGCCGACATCTCGTCGTCGTTTTGCCACGCTTCCGGAATCATCAGCATGATGGATTCCTGCAGCGTGCGGCCGTTCATCAGCATGAATTCGAGCACGTTGTCGAAGTTGCCGGAATCGGAACAGTCGGCTTCGACGATCGGAAATAATTTATCGAGTTCGGTGCCGAACAATTTGCTCTGCACCACGCCTTCGCGCGCGTGCATCCAGTTGATATTGCCCTGGCGCGTATTGATTTCACCGTTGTGGCTCATGAAACGATTCGGCTGCGCGCGATCCCACGACGGAAAAGTGTTGGTGGAGAAACGCGAATGGATCATTGCGAGGTGCGATTCGAAACGCGCATCGGCGAGATCGGGATAAAACGGCATCAGCTGGCTCGGGGTCAGCATGCCTTTGTAGACGATGACCTGCGACGACAGCGTGCAGATGTAAAACCAGTCCGCCTGTTCGTGATTGGATTCGTAGCGCAGTGTGCGCGTCGCGAGTTTGCGGATGATGTAGAGCTGGCGTTCGAACGCTTCGTTGTCGATGCCTTCCGCAGCGGCAACAAATAATTGCTCGATGAACGGCATCGCGGTCAATGCAGCGGGGCCGACATCGGCTTTGGTCGGTTCGACCGGCAGCACGCGCCAGCCGATCAGACGTTGACCCTGCGCAGCGATGATCTGGTTGATGGCGGTTTTGCAGTGTTCGCGCTCGGCGGCATCCATCGGCAGAAACACATTGCCGGCGGCATAACGGCCTGCGGCGGGCAGCGTCGCGTCGAATTCGGCGCGCACGATTTCAGTGAAAAAGGTGTGCGGCAACGCGGTCAGGATGCCGCAGCCGTCGCCGGTATTGGTTTCGCAACCGCAGCCGCCGCGGTGGTCCATCATGCGCAACGCGTGATCGGCCTCGACCACGATGCTGTGGCTGGGTCGGCCCTTCATATCGGCCACGAACCCGACGCCGCAACTTTCTTTCTCGTTGGCGGGATCGTAGAGGCCGTGGGCTGGCGGTAGTCCCCGGCGTGCGCTGTCGTTGTTGGTGGCCATATCGATTTCTCCGCTACTGCATTCGTTCGTGTGCGCGCCTGACTGAGCTGGGCGCACATATAAGCGTCCGCGCGGTAAGACACGCAGACAGGAGCGCCGGGCATCCGTGTTATTTCAACGTTGTTCCGGCGCTGTGTAGCTCGGTGTTGCAGGGTCTTTGATCTGGCGGCCAGCACCGGGATGGTTATCGGTGTTGTGGCAGTGCTGACCTGAGGCATTTGCGACGCGGCAAATGCTGATATTGACCGTTTGTGTGCGATCGCCTTGTGGTCGATAGCCCTGTTGTCGATAGTAAGGGATCGATATCAAGGCACCGCCGCGCAATCCCTGCAAAAAGCCCCATCCGGGACATCTATCGATGTCGGGTTAGTCAAGCGGGGCAGGAAGCGGAGCCATGCCGATCTGCCCGGAAACCCGGGGCAGGAGAAGATACCAGATTTGGCTCTAAATGAGAGCCCGCGGCGGATTAACGTTCGAGCTGGAGCAGGGCGGCCTTGCGGTCGATGCCGCCCGCATAACCGGTCAGGCTCCCATCCTTGCCGATCACGCGGTGGCAGGGAATCGCGATGGAGATGGGGTTGCGACCGATGGCGCTGGCGACGGCGCGAGTCGCAGTAGGTTTGCCGAGCTGTGCCGCGAGCTCGCCATAGGTCAGTGTTTGACCGCAGGGGATCTTTAACAGCAGATCCCAGACGGTTTGCTGAAAGCGCGTGCCCTTCGGTTTGAAGGCGGTGATGAACTGTGTGCGCTGGCCGGCGAAGTATTCGGCGATTTCCCGCTGCAGTGCCAGCAATGCGGTGTTAGCGGCTGACAGCGGCGGCAGTTCGGCGGGGAAAAATTTCTGCCCCTCGAAATACAACCCGGTGACGACTTCGCCCTCGGCGGTCGCAAACAACTTGCCGAGTGGCGTATCGATGGCGATGCAGACGGCCTGCGTGGGGTTGATCGGTGCGGTCGTCTTCATGCGGCTTTTCATACGGCTCTCCAATTGGGGGTGTCCTTCACGGACAGCGAGTGCCAGAGATAACGCGTGGCGTAAGCGCGCCACGGCCGCCATTGCTCTGCGATGGCGAGTACGCGTTTCGGATTGGCTTCGCCGAGCGCTTTTTTGATGGCGTAATCGGTGTGCAGGAAGGCATCCGGCCACGCCAGTGCGCGCATTGCGATGTAATCCGCCGTCCAGTCGCCGATGCCGCGAATGCTGGCTAGCTCGGTCAGCGCGGGTTCGATATCGGCGGAAGGCTCCAATATCAAGGCACCGCTGGCGCAGCGTCGCGCCAGTTCGATCAAGGCGATGACGCGATTGCCGGTGATGCCGATGCCGCTCAACGTCGTCGCGTCGGTGGGCCATTCCGCTGCGGACGGAAAGATATGCGTGATCTCCGCGAAGGGTGTTGCCATGGGCGTGCCGAATTTTGCCGCAACCCGCCCGGCCAGCGTGCGCGCCGCGGCGACGCTGATCTGCTGGCCAAGGATCGCGCGCACCGCCATCTCGAAGCCGTCGAACGCACCGGGCACCCGCAATCCCGGCAGCGTTGCCGCCAGCGGCCCCACTGTCGCGCTGATCGTGTCCGGATCGCAGCCGAGATCGAACAGATGGCGGAGTTTGGCGCAGACCGCGGCGAGTACCGGCGTCAGCGTCGCGGCGATTCTAACGCTCAGACTCTGGCGCGCGGGAGTGTGGCCAACGCTGATCCAGCCACAATAGATTTTGTCGCCGCGCACGATGCGCACCGAGCGCACATAACGCGCGTCGATCACCGCTTCGATACCGGCAATGGCGCGGCCGGCCAGAAAATCGAGCTGCGCCTGCCACGCATACGGCGGGCGATAGGCGAGTTCGATTTCAATCGTGTCATCGATGGCACTGTCGTCGACCGAAAGCCCTGCTCCGGCTTTTACTGCGCGTGCATGACGTTTCCGCCACGGTCCAGGTGCATCTTCATATTTTTGCTGAAATAACGCGTGCAGCCGCCGCAGGCTGCCGAAGCCGGCGGCAAAGGCAATATCGGTAATAGAGAGTTGGGTGTCGCGCAACAATCGTCGCGCCAGCAATAATTTTTGTGTCTGCGCGTACTGCACCGGGGCGACGCCGAAGGTCTCGGCGAAGACTCTGCGCAGGTGGCGTTCACTGATGTTGAGTTGCAACGCCAGGGCGGCAAGCGAGTTGCCTTCGAGAAATCCCGCGTCGATGTGATGCGCGGCGATATGGGCGGGGCGTGCACCGGCTTCCGTGCTGGCATAACCCGGCGCGCGCTCCGGCCGACAGCGCAGGCAGGGGCGATAACCTTCCTGTTCGGCCGCGGCGGCGCTGGGAAAAAAATTGCAATTCACCGCTTTCGGCGTGCGCACGCGACACACCGGTCGACAGTAAATGCCGGTGGAACTGACGCCCACATAAAATCGGCCATCGAAACGGGAGTCGTGGGTCAGCAGCGCCTGGTAGCAGTGTTCGGGATTCAGCAACATGGCGCCAGTTTAAGCGCGCGCCGGCAGGATGCGCTCGCCATTTTCGGCCCTGAATATTTGGGTTGGAAATGCCATGGGGCGGCCACCTTACTTCCAACAACATGCCTAAGCCCGCACGGAGATGGTTTGACCTGTATCAAGCAATCGGCTGAGGGCCGTCAATAGCGGGTCACAGCAGCAGTCTGTCGAGTTGTGACCAGTCCAGGTACTTCTCACAGCTGCCTGCCAGGCGATCGATATCCGCTTCGCGTTTGGCGTAATAGTCGAATTGCTCGACATCGTGCAGCCCCGCCCATTGCAACAGCGCCGCGCATGCACTTTCATCGTCGAACAGGCCATGCAGGTAAGTGCCGGCGATTCGCCCGTCTTCCGAAATGGCGCCGTCGCTGCGATCGCCGAGATCGACGAATGGTTTTTGCAGTCCGGCGCCGCTGCTGATACCGGCATGGATTTCATAACCGCTTACTGTTGTGTTTCTGGTAAAGGCGGCATCATTCAATGCCAGCCGGCCCTGCACGCGGTGCAATTGTTTTTCGGTTTCGAGCACGGTGTCGATATCGAGCAAGCCCAAACCTTTACTGGTTCCGCTTTCTCCTTCCAGACCGTGTGGATCGGCGAGGGTGTTGCCGAGCATCTGAAATCCGCCGCAGATGCCGAGCACTTTTCCGCCATATCGCAAATGACGCGCAATCGCTTCGTCCCAGCCGTGTTTGCGCAACATCGCGAGATCGGCGCGCACGCTTTTGCTACCGGGCAAAATAATCAGATCGCACGCGGGAATGGGTTTTCCCGGTGCGACGAATTGCAGATCGACCTGCGGATGCAAACGCAGCGCATCGAAATCGGTGTGATTGCTGATGCGCGGCAGCACCGGCACGGCGATGCGAATTTGTGCGGTCGAATTGTTTTGCTGCGTGGCGATCGCGTCTTCGGCTTCGAGGTGCCAGTCCATCAGATAGGGCAAGACGCCGAGCACGGGAATCTTCGTATATTCCTCCAGCCAGTCGAGGCCGGGTTGCAGCAAACTGATATCGCCGCGAAAGCGGTTGATCACAAATCCTTTCACGCGATTGCGTTCGCTTGCCGACAACAATTCCAGCGTGCCGACCAGATGTGCAAACACACCGCCGCGGTCGATATCGGCAATTAAAATTACCGGGCAGTCGACCGCTTCGGCGAAACCCATATTGGCAATATCGCGATCACGTAAATTGATTTCTGCGGGGCTGCCTGCGCCTTCGACGACGATGCAATCGTATTGCGCGGAGAGCCGTTGATACGATTCCAGCACTGCCGTCATCGCTGTGGTTTTGTATTCGTGATAACTCCGCGCATTCATCGACGTAACAGCTTTGCCGTGGATGATGATTTGTGCGCCGATATCGGTATTTGGTTTCAGCAGCACCGGATTCATGTCGGTGTGCGGATCGAGAAAACAGGCTGCGGCCTGCACCGCCTGCGCGCGACCAATTTCGCCGCCATCGACTGTGACTGCGCTATTCAATGCCATGTTCTGCGGCTTGAACGGCACCACGCGAATGTTGCGGCGTGCGAGTGCGCGGCAAATACCGGTGACGAGAGTGCTTTTACCCGCGTCGGAAGTGGTGCCTTGCACCATGAGGGTTTTGGTCATGTCGATCTCAAATACACAGCAGGTTCCTTGACCCGCAAAGACTCGAAAGATACAGTGCAAAACGCTTCAAGTCCGCCATTTTCTCGCCATTTCCCGGTTGCTTGCCCCTGTTAATAGTGAACGCATCCTGTCCCGCTCTGCTGCTGTGCGCCCCCGGTTCCGGCCACGGCAAAACTTCCATTACCGCTGCACTGGCGCGTCTGCACCAGCGCCGGGGTCTGCGTGTGCGCTGCTTCAAGGTGGGGCCGGATTTTATCGATCCATCGATATTGCTGCAGGCCAGCGGCGCGCCCGTATACAACCTCGACATCTGGATGATGGGCGTCGAACATTGTCGCGCCTTGTTATGGGAGGCCGCGCAGAGTTGCGATCTGATTCTGGTCGAAGGCGCGATGGGATTATTCGATGGCACCCCCAGCAGTGCCGACGTCGCCCAGACATTCAATCTGCCGATCGTGCCGGTAATCAATGCAGCGTCGATGGCGCAAACCTTTGCCGCCATCGTGCACGGATTGACCACCTTTCGCGCAGGATTGCCAATTGCCGGTGTGGTCGCGAACCGCGTTGCGTCGCCGCGGCATGAAGAATTGTTGCGGATGGAATTATCGCCATCGCTACCGCTGACTGTCGTCAAACGCAGCGACGAGGCTGCGCTTCCCGAACGTCATCTCGGTTTGCAACTGGCCGATGAAATCGACGACCTCGATGCGCGTCTCGACAAACTTGCCGATCTGCTCGAAGACACACCGCTTGCCGGATTGCCGCCGCCGGTGGAATTTCCCGCGTCGCAACAGGGCAACGATGTAGAACAGTTGCTGCGAAATGTGTCCATCGCCGTCGCCTGCGACGAAGCTTTTTCATTTTTATACCTGGCCAATCTCGAATGGCTGCAGCGAATGGGCGCACAGCTGCATATTTTTTCTCCGCTCGACGATACGACGCTGCCGAATGTCGATGCGATTTATATACCCGGCGGTTATCCGGAGCTGCATGCGAAAACATTGGCGGCCAATAACCCGCTCGCCGATTTGATTCGCGCCCATGTCAACGCCGGCAAGCCGCTGCTCGCCGAGTGTGGCGGCATGATGTACCTCGCTGATACGTTGCACGATCTGCACAACGAAAAACACGAAATGCTCGGATTGTTGCCGGGTGAAGTCAGCATGGGCAAACGCCTGTCGGCCATCGGCCCGCAACAGCTGACCGTGGATGGAGAAACCATTCGCGGCCACACCTTTCACTATTCGAGTTTGAAAACCGCAGTGGCGCCGCGCTGGCGGGCGATCGCGCCCAGCGGTCGCGACGGCGAAGCGGTGTATCAGGTCGATTCTATCGTCGCGTCCTACGTGCACTGGTATTTCCCGTCGAACCCCGCATTGATTGCCGGCTGGCTGGGCGGCGAAAAAGCGGACGTGACGTAATGATGATGACCGTCATAACGGTAATTGTGGTTGCTCTACTGCTCGATCAATTGCTGGGCGAACCGCGCCGCTGGCATCCGCTGGTCGGATTTGGCTGGCTCGCCAATCGTTTTGAAAAAATGTTGAACCGCGGTGCACAAAAAGCGCGGTATGTCAGCGGCGTCACCGCATGGATTGGTATCGTCAGTATTCCGGTGTTGCTGGCTGTCGGGCTGCAATATGTGTTCGCGAAATTGCCGTGGCCGTTTACCGTGATCGGCGAAGCGCTGGTGGTGTATCTGGCGATCGGCCGCAAAAGCCTGATTGATCACGCCCGCGCTGTCGCGAATGCGTTAACCGCTAACGATTTAAATCAGGCGCGACACGCGGTCAGCATGATTGTCACGCGCGATACCCGCGCACTCGATGCCAGTGATGTCAGCAAAGCTGCCGTAGAAACCGTTCTGGAAAATGGCAGTGACGCCATTTTCGCCTCGCTGTTCTGGTTTGCCGTTGCCGGCTTGCCTGGAGTGGTTTTGCATCGCGCCGCCAACACGCTCGACGCGATGTGGGGTTATCGCAACGCGCGCTTCAACGAATTTGGCTGCGCCGCCGCGCGGATCGATGATGTGCTGAATTTAATCCCCGCGCGCCTGACCGCAATCGCCTATGCGTTGAGCGGGCAGTGTGCGAATGCACTGCGCAGTTGGCGTGTGCAGGCGTCGTCGTGGTCGAGCCCCAATGCCGGCCCGGTGATGGCTGCCGGTGCTGGTGCCCTGGGTTTGCAATTGGGTGGCGCGGCGATGTATCACGGTGCGATG
>JBEVMI010000111.1:0-14495 GCA_040508685.1 Spongiibacteraceae bacterium | reverse complement strand
CGAGCCACACCGTTATTGCCGTGTTGTGTCGCGACATGCCTTTCGCGCTCGATTCGGTGCGCGCTGAACTCAATCGTCGCAACATGCTCATCTACACCATTCACGGCGCTGCGCTGCGCGCGTACCGCGATCCGCAAAATCATTTGGTCCAGTTGTTGCCGCGCGGCACCGACAACGGAGTTGATCGCGGCAACGATCATGTCGCTGCCGATGCGTTGTTGTATTTCGAAATCAATCGCCGCAGCAATACACAGGAACTCGCGGAGCTGGAGCGCACGCTGACGGAGATTCTGCTCGAAGTCGGACAAGTGGTGCGCGATTTTGGGCCGATGCAGGATTTGCTGCAGGAGGCGCGCAGTGCAGTCGGAGAAAATGTCGGCGAGGGTCCGGTGCGGCAGGAGATCCTCGCGTTTATCGACTGGATGCTGGTCGGTAATTTTACTTTTCTCGGTGCGGAAAAACTCATTGGCGAATATGACGGCGCGCGCGCGCTGGTACGACCGCAGCCGGATAGCCGCCGCGGTTTGCTGGTCGATCATTTTGTTTCCGCCGATGAGGATGTGCCGGCAGAACCCCTGCCCGTCAATATTGGTGATAACTGCGCGCGCCATGTCAATTTCGCCAAGGCCGCCGAACGTGTGCGTGTGCACCGCCGTGTTTATCCCGACTACATCAGCATTCGCACACTGGATGTGCAGGGCCACATCGTCGACGAATACCGTTTTCTCGGGTTGTTCACTGCGCGTGCCTACACCATGCCGTCGCAGCAGATCCCGATTCTGCGGCAAAAAATCGATGCCGTGCTGCAGCGCGCCGGTTACGAATCCGAGACGCATGAATGCAATGAGCTGACGCGTATTCTGGAAGTGCACCCGCGCGACGAAATTTTTCAGAGCAGCATCGACGATCTGTACGCGGTAGTAATGGGCATCATGCAGATGCAGGAGCGCCGGCTGGTGCGACTGTTCGTGCGCAGCGAGACATTGATGCGGCCGGCGCCGTTTGGCAAATTCGTTTCAGCGATCGTATTTATGCCACGCGATCTGTACAACACCGATCTGCGCCAGCGCATGCAGGATATTTTGTGTGCGGCGTTTGATGCCGACGAAGCTGAATTCACCACGTTCTTTTCGGAGTCGGTACTGACGCGAACACATTTCGTGTTGCGCGTCGGGGTACCGAAGGCGCACGCCGTCGATGTGCGCGCGCTGCAGGACGAACTGGTGCGCGCCAGCATGAGCTGGGACGATTTGCTGCGCCAGTATCTGGTGGAGGAATTCGGCGAAGAGCCGGGGCTGGGTCTGGCGCGCGAATACGAGGATGCTTTTCCGCCGGGGTATTGCGCCGATTTCGATCCGCGCGCGGCGGTCGCCGATATCCGCAAAATTGCGACGTTGCATTACGACACTGACATCGCGATGGGTTTTTATCGCGCCATCGCTGATTCCGAGCACAGTCTGCGTTTTCGCCTGTTCCATTTGAACGAACCGCTGCCACTCAGCGATGTCATGCCGATTCTGGAAAATCTCGGGCTGCGTGTGCTCGGCGAACGCCCATACGGCATTCGCCGCCACGGCGAGCCGCTGATCTGGATTCACGAATTCGGGCTGTCTTATGCGTGGGCGGATGGCATCGATGTCGCCGAAGTCAGCAGCCAGTTTCAGGAAACCTTCGCACGCGTCTGGTACGGCGACGCCGAAAACGATGCGTTCAACAAACTCGTGCTCGGCACCGGTCTCGGCTGGCGCGCCTGCGCCATGTTGCGGGCATACGCGCGTTACATGAAACAGATCGGCGTCACCTTCAGCGGCGACTACATCGCCGAAACACTGGCGTTGCATCTGCCAATCACACATCTGCTGGTGCAGCTGTTCCATGCGCGGTTCGATCCGCAGCAGGGCGTTGCGGAATCGGCGGGCGCAACGGTGGATACCACCGCGCGCCAGCAGCGCGAAGTGCACCTGCAGACGCGTCTGATCGCAGCGCTCGACGATGTGCAGAATCTGACGCAGGATCGCATCATTCGCCACTATCTGGCATTGATGCGCGCCACTGTGCGCACCAATTTTTTCCAGCGCGACATCGCCAAACAGCTGAAAAGTTATTTTTCGTTTAAATTTCGCGCCGCCGATCTGCCGGATTTGCCGCTGCCGAAACCGCTGTATGAAATTTTCGTCTACGCGCCGCGGGTGGAGGGCGTGCATCTGCGCACCAGCAAAGTCGCGCGCGGCGGTCTGCGCTGGTCGGATCGTCCCGAAGATTTTCGCACCGAGGTACTGGGCCTGATGAAGGCTCAGCAGGTCAAAAATTCCATCATCGTGCCGACCGGCGCGAAAGGTGGTTTTGTCGCCAAACGGTTATCGACGGTATCCGGGCGCGAAGCCGTGCAGGACGAGGTCATCGCCTGCTACCGGCTATTTGTGCAGGGCCTGCTCGACATCACCGACAATCTCGTCGACGGCGCGGTGCAGCCGCCCGCGGAAGTGTTGCGCAAGGATGACGACGACACCTATCTGGTGGTCGCCGCGGATAAAGGTACGGCGAGTTTTTCCGATATCGCCAACGAAGTCGCCAAACAATACGGTTTCTGGCTCGGCGATGCGTTCGCATCGGGCGGCAGCGTCGGTTACGACCATAAAAGAATGGGCATCACGGCGCGCGGTGCATGGATTTCGGTGCAGCGGCATTTTCGCGAATTGCACGTCGACGTGCAGACGCAGGATTTCACCGCCGTCGGCATCGGCGACATGGCCGGCGATGTGTTCGGCAATGGCATGTTGCAGTCGTCGCATATCCGGCTGCTGGCGGCATTTAACCATATGCACATTTTTGTCGATCCCCAGCTTGACGCCCAGTCAGGTAATCGGGACAGGGATACCGCTGCCAGTTTTGCCGAACGCAAACGGTTGTTTGAATTGCCGCGGTCGACCTGGGAGGACTACAACACGCAATTGATTTCCGCGGGCGGTGGTGTATTTCGGCGCAGCGCGAAATCGATTCCGATCAGCGCACAGATGCGCGAGCGTTTTGGTATCGATGCCGAGCAGCTGCCGCCGAACGAGTTGATCCAGGTGCTGTTGCAGGCGCCAGTGGACCTGCTGTGGAACGGCGGCATCGGCACCTATATCAAGGCGACCCGCGAAACCCACGCCGAATGCGGCGACAAAACCAACGACCCGGTGCGCGTCAACGGCAAACAATTGCGCTGCAAGGTGCTGGGCGAGGGCGGCAATCTCGGCGCGACGCAATTGGGTCGCGTCGAATTTGCATTGAGCGGCGGGCGCTGCAACACCGATTTCATCGACAACGCCGGCGGCGTCAATTGTTCCGATCACGAAGTGAATATAAAAATTGCGCTCAACACGCTGATGAGTGCGGGTGACATGACCGAAAAACAGCGGCGTGAATTGCTGGAGGCGATGACCGATGCCGTCGCGGTGCTGGTGCTGGCCGACAACGAGAGGCAGACGCTGGCGCTGAGCATCGCCGAGCGGCAGACCTTCGCACGCATGTCGGAATATCGGCGGCTGATTCACCGTCTCGAAACCTCCGCCGGATTAAATCGTGCGCTCGAATTCCTCCCCGATGAAGAAATGCTGACCGAACGCCGCGCCAGCGGCCGCGGGCTGACACGGCCGGAATTATCGGTGCTGATCTGCACCGTCAAATCGCAATTGAAGCTGGCGTTGAATAACGACGCGCTGGCGGCCGATCCGGTCGCGCATGCCTCGCTGTATCAGGCGTTTCCCAAGCTGTTGGTGGAGCGCCACGCGCATGCGCTCGACGGTCATCGTCTGCGGCGCGAAATTATTGCGACACAGGTGGCCAATGACATGGTCAACCTGATGGGAATTACGTTTGTCGATCGCATGGTGCAATCGACCGGTGCGACCTTGAGCGAACTGGCGCTGGCCTATGTCACCGCGCGCGAAGTGTTCGAACTGCATCGCCACTGGAGTGCCATCGAAGCGTTGGGCGCGAACGTTGCCGCCGATGTGCAGCTCGACATGCACGCGGTATTGATGCGCCTGGTACGGCGCGCGACACGCTGGTTTATCCGCAATCGCCGTGTAAATTTTGTGCCGGCACAGGAGGTCGCGCGCTTTCGCACACCGTTGGCGCAATTGTATGCGGAGATGCCGCAGATTCTCGATGGCCGCGTGCGCGACGAACACGAACGCCGCCGCAGCGAGCTGATCGCGGCCAATGTGCCCAAGGAGCTGGCGGATTTTGTCGCGGCGTCGAATGTGTTGTATCCGGCGCTGGGCGTGATCGACGCGGCGCTGGAAATCGGCATGCCGGTGCGCAAGGTGGCAGAGGTCAACATCGCGCTGATGCAGATTCTCGATCTGGATTTGTTCGCACGGCAGATCGCCGATCTCAAGGTCGAAAATCATTGGCAGGCGCTGGCACGCGAATCGTTCCGCGACGATCTCGAATGGCAATTGCGCAAACTCACGGTCGGCGCGATGAATCATCTGTGCGAGGCGGGCGATGTCCCGGCCTGCATCAAACGCTGGATCGAGCAGCATCACGGGCTGGTCAAACGCTGGCGCGCGCTGCTGACGGAGTTGAATGCGGCTGACCGCAAGGAGTTCGCTGTGTATTCGGTGGCCATCCGCGAGTTGCTGGATTTGGCGCAGAGCAGTCGGGTGGAGGAGTTAAATTAAGGCTCTAACGCAGCCGCTGTGGTTTATGACGTTTCGTTTAGAAAGCTTCGTTTACAAAGCCCGCGGCGTTGACCACACCCGATTTATAGACAATTCTAGGTAATCAGGAAGCGGGTCGCTGCAATGACGGTGTCCGCCATGACATGATGTTCATTGTTCGTGCAGAACGTAAATAATATTGGGCGCCCGAGCCCTATCGAGATACGCACGATGGACCCTGTTAGCTCGGATACCCTTGGCTCGGAGGCCCTGGTGGGCGCCCCTGTGCTGCCCGCTGCCGCGCTGCTTGAAAAGGCCGCTGCCGCGTCGATTGCCTATATGCACACGGACCTTGCCGGCAGAGTGCTGGAGCGCAATGCCTTCCTGACGGAGCTGTTCGGTGAGTTCGACGTGTGGTCGCCCGAGGTTTGGCTACGCTGTTTCCATCCGGATGAAATCCCTCAGTTAATTCGCAATGCCCGCAACGCCGTGCAGCAACAGTCGGCGGATGTGCTTGGCGATGCCGCGCGTGTGCGCGATGGCAGTGGCGGCTGGTGCTGGGTCAGCACCAGTTCGATGTTGCAGCGGGATCAACACGGCGTGCCGCAGAGCTGGTTCAGTTTTTTTGTGCGGCTGCCGTCCCTCGGATTGCTGGAAGAACGGTTTCGCGCGGCGTCTTTGTACGGCGACATTCGCTACCGGGCGCTGTTCGATCACTCTTCCGACGCGACCCTGCTGGTCAACAACCACCGCGTTGTCGAATGTAATGAGGCCGCTGCCACCTTGTTCGGGGTCAAACGCCAGCAGTTGCTCGGTATGGTCAGCACGGCCTTGATTTCTCCAGTGCAGCGCAGCGGCGAGGATGTAGAGAATCATCTCGCGCGCCTGCGGGCGCTGATCGAGACCGGGCATGCCGCGTGCTGGGAATCGACCGGGCACCGACTCGATAACCACGGATTGTTCGAAGTCGAAGTGACGGTGGTCCGGATCAATCTCGAAGGTGATGTATTCGAGCTCGCGACGCTGCGCGATATCACCCACCGCATCGAAGCCGAGCGACAGTTGGCGCACAGCAACCGCGAACTGGCGCTGCGCAATCAGAATCTCGCCTGGCTGCAGGAATCGTGCGCACTGATTTACGAGCAGCCGGATCTGGAAGCACTCGCGCAAATCGTGGTGCGCTGTCTGCAGGCGCATTACAGCGCACCGCATGTGTATTTCATCCTGACGGAGGCTGAAGGGCATCGTGTGATGGCGACCTCGCAGCCGACCGCTGTCGTCGGTCAGATCAGGCCGCGCAGCAGGGTGCTGGATCGGGCACTGGTCGGCACTGAAAAGGTGCTGGTGGTCCGTGATTTTGAACGCGAGCTCAACGACGCGCCGCAATATCTGCAGGAGTTGCGTCAGCGCGGCACCCAGCTCTGTGTATTCATGATGTTGATGGATGGCGATAGAGAGGTGGGGCTGCTGGTACTGGAATACAGCGATGCCGCCAGTTTCGATACCGCCGATCTCGATGGCCTGGAACTATTCGCGCGCACGTTGGCGATGGCTGTGGTGAAAACCCGATCGCTGGCCGCGCTCGAATATCAGGCGCGCCACGACGCGCTGACGGGATTGCACAACCGCAGTGTGCTGCACGGCGAGTTTCAGCGCTGGCAGACCGAGAGCAATGCACCGGCGATGTTGTTCCTGCTCGACCTCAATCGTTTCAAGGAAATCAACGACACGCTCGGCCATCACGTCGGCGACGATTTGCTGCGCCAGATCGGCGGGCGTTTGCGCAATGGTTTGGCTTATCGCCGCGCGATTTTGTGTCGTCTTGGCGGCGACGAATTTGCGGTGCTGGTGCAAAACCCGAGTGTCGATGCCGAGCTGGCGATTGGCGTTGCGCACGAGTTGCTGGCGGCGATCCGGCAACCGTTTCTGGTGAATGGCGTGCATCTGGAAATCAGCGGCAGCATCGGCGTCGCGTTGTATCCGCAACACGGCAACGACAGTCACGCGCTGCTGCGATTTGCCGACGTTGCGATGTACGAAGCGAAACACAGCGGCGCCGGCGCGCTGGTGTACGACAACCGCCTCGATCTGCATTCGCCGGAACGATTGCGTGTGATCGTCGATTTGAACAGTGGCATTCGCGAGCGCGAACTGCTGCTGCACTATCAGCCGAAACTGAATTTGCGCACGGGCGAGATTGTCGGCTGCGAAGCGTTAGTGCGCTGGCAACATCCACAGCGGGGGCTGATACCGCCCGATGAATTTTTGCCGCTGGCGGAAGTGGGCGACACCATTCACGCGTTAACTGCGTTTGTCATCGAAGAAGCGGTGGCGCAGCAGCGCGCCTGGTTGATGCAGGGTATCAATCTGCAAATTTCGGTGAATTTGTCGGCGCGCAACCTGATCGACGATCGTGTGTATAAACAACTTGAACGTTTGATCCTGCAGCACGAGTTGCCGCCGGGCACGCTGGAGCTTGAAATCACGGAAACTGCATTGATGCACGACCCCAATCGCGCCATCGCCTTGCTGAAGCGTATCGCCTCGCTCGGGGTGGGGCTGTCGATCGACGATTTCGGTACCGGTTATTCGTCGCTGGCCTATTTGCGGCGCCTGCCGATCGACACCTTGAAAATCGACCGCAGTTTTATTGGCGACATGCTTGTCAAACCGCAGGATGCGGTGATTGTGCAGTCCATCGTGACGCTCGGTCATAACCTCGATCTGTCGGTGGTTGCCGAGGGCGTTGAAAGCGCCGCGGTGCTGGATGGTCTGGAGGTGATGGGCTGCGATCAAATTCAGGGATTTTATCTCAGCAAACCGATGCCGGCGGCGCAGATGCCGGACTGGCTGGCGACTTATGCGGCTTCGGTGGGAGCCTGATCGGGCCGACCGAATTTTTCCGAATGATTTCCGCATCGCAATTTTTTTCGAATTTGGCGAAAAAGCGGCCAAAATGATCTAAAACACTGCCAGATTTTCTGCTTCGTACGAGCTTGGTCGCGCCAAATTGACCGATCGCGGTTTATGGTCAATCCTTGCTGCTGACGCCCCGGGCCAGCCTGCTTTTGTTTATACGGGCAATTGCCGAATGTGCTTTCCCTCGCAGTCCCATAACGATAAATGATGATGACGTCGAGAACTGCACGATGAACGGTGTTCGTGTTGCCTCCCAGGATATGTTGACTGTGCTGGCGCAGGACGGGCAGGTATTGGGAATGCTCAGCGAAATCGACGTCGGCGTGCTGCGTCTCGATTTCAGTGGCAAGGTTCTCTATCGCAACGAATACATGGCCAATCTGATCGGCAGCGATACCCTGACGCTGGATCGCAATCGCTGGTTTTCACTGGTTCATCCCGACGATTATATGGTCACCCTCCAGGTGTTGGAGCAGACCCTGCATTCCGACGACCGCAGGTTGAATTCCTATACCTCGCGAATTCGCGTCGGCGCCAGCGAATATCGCTGGATGCAATCGGTATCGATTGTTGAGCGCGATGCCGCAGGCGAAGCCGTCAGCTGGCTGACGCTGATGTCCACGCTGGCTTCGCGCGAAATCGAAAACCGTATGCAGCGCGTGATCAACGCCGGCGAAACCCGCTATCGGGCCTTATTCGACAATGCCTCCGATGCGATGTTGTTGGTCCACAACGGTGTGGTGGTGGACTGCAACGACGCCGCACTGGCGATCTTCCACGCCACACGAGAACAGATGGTCGGTATCTCGACGCAATCCTTTCTGCATGAGGCGAGTGAAGTCAGCGTCGAAAAGGCTTACGAAATTCTCGATCAGGCCGGCGGTTTTTTCGAGATGCGCACCCGCGCGAAACGGCTGGATGGCACCTATTTCGACGCCGATTCGCGCCTGGTGCGCGTGGTCGTCGACGATGAAATATTTGTGTTGAACGCGGTGCGCGATATCACCGAACAATTGGCGAATGCCCGTGAGCGCGAGCAGATGTTGCAGACCCTGGCCGCGCGCAACGAAAGTCTGCAATGGGTACAACATGCGTCGGCGCGCTTATTCGCACAGCCGAACATGCGCGCACTGGCGGAAACGGCCATCGATCTGCTCGATCAGCATTACACCGCGGCCTGCGCGTATGTCGGTCTGATGGAAGGTGAAATGCTGAACACCATCGCGCGTTCCAGCGTGACGCGCGTCAAACATGTCAGTTTCGCGAACCCGCGTTACGCGTACTGGAATCGGGTCGCGCGCCAGCCCAACCGTATTCTCGTGATCGAAAATGTCGAGGACGGTTTGTGGGATGGCCCGGTCACGCGCGCCGCGATGCTGGCGCGCGGTGTAACCACGCTGGTGTTGGTGCTGCTGCTCGATGGCGATAATGAACTCGGTGCGGTGGCATTGGAGTATTACGACAAAATTAGTTTCGCGCGCGACAGCCTCAGCGATATTGAAGTGTTCTCGCACACGCTGGCGCTGGCATTGGCGCGCGCCAAACATCTCGATGCGATCGCCTATCAGGCTGACCACGATTCGCTGACGGGTTTGTTCAATCGCTCGGTCTTGCACCGCGAATTTCAGCAGTGGTCGCGGGGCAACAGCGGTGGTCAGGCCGCGCTGTTTCTGCTCGACCTCGATCGCTTCAAGGAAATCAACGACACGCTCGGCCATCACGTCGGCGACGATCTGCTGCGCCAGATTGGTTCGCGGCTGCGCCTTGGTCTGTCCTATCGCGAGGCGGTGGTGTGTCGTCTCGGGGGCGATGAGTTCGCCGTGTTGTTGTTGGGGCAGCAGGTCGATGGCGAGCAGGTGATAGCGCAGGGGCGCGATTTACTGGCGGCGCTGCGGCGTCCGTTCCTGATCAACGGCGTGCATCTGGAAATCAGTGCCAGCATCGGCATCGCGCTGTATCCGGACCACGGCAGCGACAGCCACGCCCTGCTGCGTTCGGCGGATGTCGCCATGTACGAAGCCAAACGCAGCGGTGCCGGCGTGCTGTGTTACGACACGCAGCTCGATATGCATTCCCCGGAGCGGCTGCGCCTGATTGTCGATCTCGCCACCGGTATCCGCGAGCGCGAACTGCTGCTGCACTATCAGCCCAAACTCAATCTGCGCAGCGGTGTGGTGATTGGCTGCGAAGCACTCGTGCGCTGGCAGCATCCGCGCCAGGGCCTGCTGGCGCCGGACCGGTTTATTCCGCTCGCGGAAATGAGCGACACCATTCACGCGCTGACCGCGCATGTCATCGACGAAGCCTGTCGCCAGCAGCAGGCGTGGCGCGAGCGGGGCGTGCATCTCGCGGTGGCGGTCAACCTGTCGGCGCGTAACCTGATTGACGCCCGTGTCGTCGAACATATTGAACGTTCGATGCGTACCTACGGACTGCCGCCCGGTGCGCTCGAGCTGGAAATTACCGAAACCACGCTGATGCATGACCCGGCGCGCGCGGTATCGCTGCTGGAGCGGATCGCAGCGCTGGGGGTATGTCTGTCGGTGGATGATTTCGGCACGGGTTATTCGTCGCTGGCGTATCTGCGCCGGCTGCCGATCCACGCGCTGAAAATCGACCGCACCTTTATTAGCGACATGCTGGAAAAACCGCAGGACGCGGTGATCGTGCAATCCATCATCACGCTGGCGCACAACCTCGGCCTGGAGGTGGTGGCGGAGGGGGTCGAAACCGCCGCCGTGCTCGCAGCGCTGGTCGGCATGGGCTGCGATCAGGCGCAGGGTTATCACCTGAGCCGGCCGCTGCCGGCCGCGCAGCTGCCGGGGTGGCTGCAGGCATTCGACGCCGCTGCCGCCGACGTCTGAGCGCGCTTCGAAGCGCCGATTTTCCGTGGCGTTGCGGCGGGGCGCGGGGTATCCTGCCGCTCCCGTTTTTGCCCGGTTTTCCTGAGCCCTGTCATGTATTCGCTGTTGCGCCATTGTCTGTTTCAACTGCCCGCGGAATCCGCCCACCACCTCGCGCTGGAATCCCTGCGTATTTCTGATCGCGTCGGTCTGGGTTGCCTGCACCCGTCCGTGCCAGCGCTGCCGCGCACGGTGATGGGCATCGAATTTCCGAACCCGGTCGGTATCGCCGCCGGTCTCGACAAGAATGGCGATTACATCGACGGGCTGGCCGCACTCGGTTTCGGTTTTGTCGAAATCGGCACCATTACGCCGCGCCCGCAACCGGGCAATCCGCAGCCGCGCCTGTTTCGCCTGCCGGCCGCAAACGCCATCATCAACCGCATGGGTTTCAACAATCACGGTGTCGACTATCTGGTCGAACGCGTGCGCGCGTCAAAATTATTTCGCGAGCGTCGTGGTGTGCTCGGTATCAACATCGGTAAAAACAAAGACACGCCGGCGGAGAATGCCGTCGATGATTATTTGATCTGCATGCGCAAGGTGTATGAGCTGGCGAGTTATATCACCGTCAATCTGTCTTCACCGAATACGCCGGGATTGCGCGATCTGCAATTCGGCGAACCTTTGCGACAATTGCTGGGCACGTTAAAGGACGAACAGCAAAAGCTCGCGATTAAATACGGACGTTATGTACCGGTGGCGGTGAAAATTGCGCCGGATATGGTCGGCGACGATATCGCCAATGTCGCCGGTGCGCTGCGCGAATTTTCGATCGATGCGGTGATCGCGACCAATACGACAACCGCCCGCGATGCCGTTGCGCAGTTGCCACATGGCACTGAAACCGGCGGTCTCAGCGGTGCGCCGCTGATGCAAAAATCGACTGCGGTGATTCGCGAGCTTGCGCGGGAATTGAATGGCAGCCTGCCGATCATCGGCGTCGGCGGTGTGATGACAGCTGCGGATGCAGCTGAGAAAATTGCCGCCGGTGCGGCACTGGTGCAGGTGTATACCGGGTTTATCTATCGCGGGCCGTCGTTGATTGGCGATTCGGTGCGCGCGATCCGCGACAGTAAATAACACTTAAGAACACATCGATACAAGTTGCATTGCGAGGAATTTTTATGGCGATCTCCAACACCGGCAATCTCCCTCTCACCGGCCTGCGTGTGCTCGATCTGAGTGACGGCAAAGGTGAAATGTGTGGACGTTTTCTCGCGGATCTCGGCGCCGATGTGGTGCTGGTCGAGCCGCCGAGTGGACTCGCATCGCGTAAGCAAGGCCCTCTGGTCGGCAATCAGAGCTTGTATTTCGCGACGCACAACGCGAACAAACGCAGCGTCGTACTCGATCTTGAAAATGCGAACGACAAAAACCGTTTTCTGGAATTGGTCGACAGCGCCGACATTTTGATCGAAACCTTCCGCCCCGGCACGCTGGAAAAACTCGGATTGGGTGTCGCCGTTTTGCATGCTCGCAACGCGCAACTGGTCGTGCTGTCGATCACCGATTTTGGTCAGACCGGTCCCTATCGCGATTTTGTCGCGACCAACTCCGTGCACATGGCGCTTGCAGGCATGTTGTGCCGCTCGGGTCTAGCCGGCCGCGAGCCGCTGTTGCCGCCGGGCGAACTGGCCTACGAAGCAACCGCCGTGCAGGCTGCGTGGTGTGCGCTGATTGCGTACTGGCAACGCCTGCAAAGTGGTGTCGGCGACCATCTGGATTTCTCGGTATTTGAAGCGACGACACAGGTACTCGATCCGGGCCTCGGCGTCACCGGCAGTGCACAGGCCGGCAAAAGTGCGATGGAGCAATCGGCGGCGCGCGGTCGTCCGCAGGTGTTTCCCCTGTATCCGATCTTTAAATGTGCCGATGGTTACGTGCGTATTTGCGTGCTGAATCCACGGCAGTGGCAGGGCATGAGCGGCTGGCTCGGCGAACAGCACGAATTCACCGATCCGAGTTACGGCAACATCGCCAAACGCGCCGCGGTGATCGGCAAAATCAACGCGCTGATTGCGGAATTGTTCAGCACTCAATCCGCTGCGGCGTTGGTCGCGGAAGGGCAATGCCGCGGCGTGCCGATCGCGGCATTGCTGACGCCGGGCGAAGTTTTGCTCGACGAACATTTCAATGCGCGCGGTGCCTTCACCGAAGTGGATATTGCGTCCGGTGTGCGCGGCAAGGTGCCGTCCGGCTATATCGAAATCAACGGCAAACGCGCGGGTATTCGCGACACAGCGCCGGTGTTAGGTCAGGGCGGCGACTGCAGCTGGAGTGGCACAAGCACGCTGAGCGGCGTCGCGCAGGCAACCCCCAAAACGCCGGGGCGGCGTCCGTTTGAAGGATTGCGTGTGCTCGATCTCGGCGTGATCGTCGCGGGGGCTGAGCTCGGCCGCCTGCTCGCGGATCAGGGTGCGGAAGTGATCAAGGTCGAGAACAGCGCATTTCCCGATGGCGGCCGGCAGTCGACGACCGGCGTCGCGATTACACCGTCATTTGCACAGGGCCATCGCGGCAAACAAAGTTTCGGTATCAATCTGCGCAGCGAAAAAGGCAAGGCGCTGTTCAAGCAGCTCGCCAAAGACGCCGACATGATTTTCTCGAACTTCAAACCGGGCACGATGGAATCCCTCGGCCTCGGTTATGACGTCGTCAGCACAATCAATCCACGCATCATCATGGCCGACAGCAGCGCACTCGGAAACACCGGCCCGCAGAGCAAAAGCATGGGTTACGGCCCGCTGGTGCGCGCGTCGTCTGGCCTCACCGGTTTGTGGCGTTATCCGGACACCGACAGCAGTTTCAGTGATGGCGTTACCATTATTCCGGATCATTTCGCTGCGCGCGTTGCCGCGGTGGGCGTCGGCGCGTTGCTGATTCAACGCGAATTGAGTGGTGTGGGCGGCACCGTCAGCGTGGCGCAGGCCGAAGTGATTTTTAACGCGATGGCCTCAAAGTTATTGCGCGAATCGCTGCAACCGAATTCGTTTATTCCGCGCGGGAACGCTCCCGAATTCGATGCGCCGGATTCGGTATTTCCGTGCGCTGGTGACGACGAATGGTGTGTCGTATCCGTGCGCAACGATCGCGACTGGGCCAGTCTGTGTGACGTGATCGGCCGCCCCGATCTGATCCATGACGCGCATTTTGCGACCGCCGCTGCCCGTATCGCCAACCGCGAAGCCGCCGATGCCGCGCTGATCGCGTGGACCACGCAACACGGTCCGCAAACCGTAATGGAAACGCTGCAAAAAGCCGGCGTGCCGGCGGGCATGATGATTCGCCTCACCGAATACGAAGCCAATCCGCACCTGCAGGCGCGCAATTTCTTCCGCACATTTAATCAACCCGGTATCGACAAACCCTTGTTGACCGAAAACGCGCCGACCCTGTCGTTGCATATGCCCGATCCGGATATTCGTCCGGCGCCATTGCAGGGCGAACATACGCGCGAGCTGGCTAAACGGTTACTCGGTTTGTCGGAAATCGAAATCGAGGGTCTGATCGGTTCGGGTGATCTCGAACCGTATGTGGCGCCGCAGCCGAAATAGACGTTAAGAAGTCGGTGTGAACCGGCCTTTTTTTCGCCGCTAATTCTTCCGGTGCCGAAAATGTGTTTGAATCGGATCGCAGTTTCCCGAAGCCAGGCAACGGAGGCGATCATGACTGATATTCCGATGTACCACGACGGTTCGCGGCAATGGCAGGACGAATTCGGCACGCGTGCACTGGCCGATCGGCTGGCTGAGCGTTTGGCCCGTGCGGTGTTCACCGACGAAGATCGCGCGTTTATCGAAAGCCGCCCGTTATTTTTTCTCGCCACCGCCGATGCCACCGCGCATCCCGATTGTTCCTATAAGGGCGGCACACCGGGATTCGTGCGTGTGCTCGATCCACAAACCCTGGTTTTTCCGAGCTATGACGGCAATGGTATGTTCAAAAGTCTCGGCAACATTGCCGTAAATCCTCATGTCGGTCTTCTGTTTATCGATTTTGAAAGCCCGAAACGTTTGCGCGT
>JBEVMI010000095.1:0-9111 GCA_040508685.1 Spongiibacteraceae bacterium | reverse complement strand
GGCACAACACAATGCGCTGGTCGCGCTGCGTATTTTCGATCCGCTCGAATGCGAACTGCCGCCGCCGGGGCGTTACACATTTACGGGTAACAACGGTACCGACGGCCACGCGCGCCTGACGCTCGACAGCGGCGACGCCAAATTTCGCAGCAAACACCGCGACCATTTCGCGTCACGCACGGAATTTCTGCGCGGGCTATTCGGCGGGCTCGGCGCCAATCTGCTCAATATCGGCACCGACGAACCGCCACTCGCCGCACTCTCTGCCGCATTTGCCCGTACATGAACGCTGCCGATCCACTCGCCGCCTTGAAAGACATTCACCTGCCGCCACCGGTGAGTGTGTGGCCGCCGGCACCGGGCTGGTGGGTCTTGGCAGGACTGCTATTGCTCGCGTTGATCGCGGCAGTTTGGCTGGGACTGCGCTGGTGGCGCAGACGGGCCTATCGCCGCGTCGCACTGCAGGAGTTGCGCGATCTGGAGGCGCAATGGCAACAACATCGCGACGATCGACAATTGCAAACCGACGTCAATCGTCTGTTGAAACAGGTCGCCCTCGCCGCGTTTCCGCGCACACAGGTCGCCGCACTGCACGGACCTGACTGGCTGCAATTTCTCGACGCGCAGTTGCGCCAACCCGTATTCGCAGAACCCGCAATGGCCGGGCTGGCCGAGAGTTATCGCGCGACACCCGTCGCCGTTGCACCCGAGACGTTGTTGCGCGCTGCGCGCGACTGGATTCGGAGGCATCACTGTTCATGAGCTGGCTCGATATTTTGACGCAGCCGCTTTCGCACCTCGGTTTCGATCAGCCGTGGGCGATTTTTTTCCTGCCGCTGCCGCTGCTGATCTGGCTACTGATACCGCGCGCGCAACAACAGGAAGCCGCTTTGCGCGTACCCTTTTATGCCGAGCTTGCGGCTGACACATCAACTCAGGCGCGCCGCGCGGTGCATCGCCGCGGTCGCCTCGCGTGGTTAAGCCTGCTGTGGGTTTTATTGATACTCGCCGCGTGTGCGCCGCGCTGGATCGGCGATCCGGTAAGTCTGCCGGCTAGCGGCCGCGATCTGATGCTGGCGGTGGATCTGTCGGGCAGCATGCAGATTCCGGATATGGTGATCGACGATCAGCAGGTCGCGCGCGTGATCGCCGTTAAATCGGTCGTCGATGATTTTATCGGGCAGCGCGAAGGTGATCGCATCGGCCTGATCCTGTTCGGCACGCGCGCGTATGTGCAATCGCCGCTGACCTTCGATCGCGACACCGTGCGGCGTTTTCTGCGGGAATCGCAGATCGGTTTCGCCGGCGAAGAAACCGCGATCGGCGATGCCATCGGCCTCGCCGTCAAACGCCTGCGCGCGCGCCCCGGCGATCGCCATGTGCTGGTGTTGCTGACCGACGGCGCCAACACCGCCGGCAATGTCACACCGATTGCTGCGGCCAAAGTCGCCGCCGACAATCACATCGTCATTTACACCGTCGGCGTCGGCGCCGATGAAATGCGGCTGCCGGGATTATTCGGCTCGTCCTTCGGCGCGCGGCGCGTGAATCCCTCCGCTGATCTCGATGAAAAAACCTTGCAGGCAATCGCCGACAGCACCGGCGGCCGTTATTTCCGCGCCCGCGATCCGAAAGAGCTCGCGCAGATTTATCGGCTGCTCGATCAGCTCGAACCGGTCGCAGACAAACAGCAGACCTATCGACCGCAGCAGTCGCTATTTTTCTGGCCGCTGGGAATGGCGCTGCTGCTCAGCATGATCTGGGCTCTGCGTGCCGCGTTGGGCGGCCATCTGCGCACGCCGAAACCAATGGTCGAAGATTTTCCGGAAAAACCCATTCACAATTCACAAAAATTCACGGAGAAAATGCCGTGATCGAAAATTTCCAGCTGCTGCGGCCGCTGTGGTTGCTCGCCACCATCCCGGCACTGATTCTGACACTTTCGCTTTGGCGCGCACGCAGCAGCGGTGCCAACTGGCAGCGCGCGATCGCACCCGATCTACTCGAATATCTGCTCGACCAGCGCCAGGAGCAACGTGCGCGCTGGCCGTGGTGGCTGGTATTCGCCGGCTGGGTGCTTGGCTGCGCTGCACTCGCGGGGCCGACCTGGGAAAAACTGCCGCAACCGGTATTGCAGAAACGCGATGCCGTGGTGGTCGTGCTCGACCTGTCGCTGTCGATGCTGGCAGCGGATGTGCAGCCGTCGCGATTGCAGCGCGCACGTTTCAAAATTCTCGACCTGCTGGCACGACGCAAGGAGGGATTGACCGGGCTGGTGGTTTATTCCGGCGACGCGCATGTGGTGACACCGCTCACCGATGACACCGCCACCATCGCCAACCTGGTGCCCGCGCTCGCGCCCGACATGATGCCGCTATACGGCAGCGACGTAACCGGTGGCATCGAGCAGGCGTTGCAGTTGCTGCACAGCAGCGGCGTCACGCAAGGACGTATCCTGCTGCTGACCGACGACATCGAAAACGCCGACATCGGCGCGATCACCAATGCCTTGGGCAAGACCCGGCACACCCTGTCGATTATTGGTGTCGGCACGACACAGGGAGCACCCATTCCGGTAAACGCGGGGCCTGGCGAAGGCGGCTTCCTGAAACAGTCCGACGGCAGTATCGCCGTGCCGCAACTGCATCGCGACCGTCTGCAACAACTCGCGGCCAGCAATGAGGGTAATTATCGCGACCTCAGCGCGAATGACGACGACCTCAATGCGCTATTACCAAATACCACGGCGCCGGACGAAACCTTGCGCACGACCGAACGGAAATTCGATCAGTGGCGCGAGCGTGGACCGTGGCTGGCTCTGTTGATATTGCCACTGGCAGCACTGGCATTTCGCCGCGGCTGGCTGGTGTTATTGCTGGCGACGGTATTGATCGCGCCACATGAAACAAACGCCGCGGAAAATCCTGTACCGGAAACCCGTAGCACCGCGACCCACCCCTGGCTGCAACGCGGCACACAATTATGGCGCGATCTGTGGACAACGCCGGATCAGCAAGCTGCAAAAATGCTCGCGCAGGGTGATGCACGTGCGGCGGCGGAAAAATTTTCGGATCCCGCGTGGCGGGCCAGCGCGCATTACCGCGCTGGCGACTACGAAAAATCTGCGCAAAATTTTCACACTCTCCAAGGCGCAGACGGTAAAACCAGCGCCGACGCCGACTACAACCGCGGCAATGCACTGGCGCGCGCCGGTCAGTTGCAGCAAGCCATCGCCGCTTATGACGAAGCCCTCAAAAAAAATCCGGCACTGAGCGATGCCAAAGACAATCGCACGCTGGTCGAGGAGATTCTAAAACAACAACAGCAGACCGAGCCCGATGCAAAATCATCGGAATCAAAAGATCCCCAGAAAAACGCTTCGCAGCAGCAGGCTGAAAACTCCCTGGACGCCTCGCAAAACCCGAATCAAGACCCGTCCCAGGCAAACAATTCCGACAGTAAAGATACGTCACCCGACAATCAGAACACGCAACCAAATGGCGAGCAGGATGCGGCCCGGCACGATGCAAAAGATATGGCGAGCAGTAACGCCGAAGACAAGGAAAAAGCTCAGACCCAACAACAGCCCAAGACGTCGCCTGCCGCCGGAAAAAAAGATGTGCAGGCGAGCGAGCAACAGGCTGCGTCGACCGACAAAACCCAGCCGACGCCAGAGGAACAACGGCAACAACAGCTTATGGAACAGTGGCTGCGGCAGATTCCGGATGAACCCGCCGGGCTGCTGCGGCGCAAATTCGATTACGAACACCGGCAGCGCGCACAACAGCGAAAACCCGCCGGCGATCGCCCGCTTTACTGAGATCGGCAGCCATGATGTCAATCCGCTTTTTACGACCGCGCTTTTTGCAACAAACCGTATTGGTCCTGCTGGGATGGTTATTGTTGTCCATCGCGCACGCCGCACCAAAACTCGAAGCCCGCGTCGACCGCAACAGCGTAACAACGGGAGAATCTCTGACACTGACGCTGCGCCTCAACGATACCGGCAATTACACGCCCGACTACCAGTTGCTGGAAAAGGATTTTGCCGTGCTGGGTGAAAATTCCAGCAGCGGCATGTCAGCGAGTATCGGTCATGTCGAATCATGGACCGAGTGGCAAGTGACATTGACACCGCTGCGCAGCGGCAAGCTGACCATTCCGGCATTCGAAATCGCCGGCGCCAAAAGTGCGCCGCTGCTGATCCAGGTAAAACCTGCCGACACCAGCGCCGGCCCGGCCACATCGAGCGAGGGTGGCGAGCCGGTTTTTATGGAGGTGATCGTCGATAACGATGCGGTTTATGTGCAACAACAATTGCTGTTGACCGTGCGGATATTCCAGGCCGTGGCGCTCGACGACATGAATGTCACCGAACCGGAATTCGATAACGCGACGATCCGCAAGATCGCGCAGGATAAATTTCAGCGCGACATCAACGGCGTCACCTATCAGGTACATCAACTGACCTATGCCATTTTTCCGCAGCAGGCCGGCGAGCTGACTATTCCGGAACTGGTATTCAGCGCTGCCGAATTGCGGCGTCCGCGTGCGATGTTCGATCTGGGCGGGCGCGGCCGGCCGATCCGCAAACTATCGCGGCAAATCGTCGTCAAGATAAAGCCTATTCCCGCGCAATTCACCGGCAAAACCTGGCTGCCCGCGCGCAACCTGACCGTGCAGGAAACCTGGGGTGGCAATCCCGCCGATATCAGCGTGGGCAATTCGATCACGCGCTCGATCGCCATTCAGGCCGATGGCCTGATGGGCGCGCAACTACCTGCGCTTGAGCTGCCGACCTTGCAGCAGGCACGCCTCTATGCGGACCAACCCGCACTCGACGACCAGGCCGACGCCAGTGGCATGCACGGTGTGCGCAAAGAAAGTGCGGCGTTGATCCCGGCGCGCGAGGGCTCGCTGCAACTACCCGAAGTGCGTGTCGTGTGGTGGGATCTCGACAGCGACAGCGAGAAAGCGGCAACCATTCCGGCGCAAACCCTGACGATCAAAGCCGGTGTCGGTACGCCCGCAACCACTGCCGCGATCGCAACACCCGAGAGTCAACGTGCGATCGGCGATACCACCGACCATGCAATGCCACAACAACGCATCGACAACCCCCTGAGATCAACCTCTTCATTCGCAAAACACGAGTCACTGTGGGTAATCGCGACAGCGCTGCTGGCGCTTGGCTGGCTGACGACGCTCGTCCTGTACTGGCGTTTGCGCCGCCAGTTGACCGTCCCGGAGCGGTCTATACCCCCTGCGCAAGCAAACACTCGCGACCCCGACAATCTGCTCCCGCACGTATTCGACGCATGCAAACAACATAACGCACAAGCCGCGAATACTGCACTGGGACAATGGATTCGCGCCACGTTTCCGCAAACCCCAACCGCGGAACAATGGCTGCGGCAACTGGGCGACGATGCCGATGCAAAACCATTGATGGAAGCGATTGCAAAATTGCAACGACACATCTATCGCGAAGAAAAAACGTCGTGGAACGGCAATGATTTGGCGGTGGCACTCAGTGCCTGGAAAAAACGCAAAGGCACTCAAAAACAGCGCGAAAATCGGCTGCCACCACTCTATTCGGCGACATGACAAACCGCGGAATCCGATTGAATCCAACAAAAATCAGGCCGACGTATGCAAACCACACTCGGCATCGCTATTGATTTTGGTCGGGTCGAAATAATGCTGGCAGGTCGGCAGATTGTGGCTGCGCATATAATCCGCAACTTCCTGCTCACTCCAGTAGAACAGCGGTGCAACACGGAGCAGGCCACGATCGTCGATCGAAACAATATCGAGGGTTTTACGAAACTCGGTTTCATCGCGGCGAATGCCGGTCAGCCACACCTCGGGCTTTAAATCCGCGAGCGCGCGCTGAAACGGTTCGAGTTTCACCTGCCGCGTGAACTCGCGATGCAGATCAGGATTGTCGTCAGGATGCGGAATACCACCCATTAACGCATTGCGGCGTTCGGCACTCATCAGTGGGTTGTAGACATGCATGTTGAGGTGCAGTTTTTCGATCAGCGCCTCTGCTACCTGATAGGCGTCCGGCATGTTGTAACCACTGTCGACCCAGACGATCGGCACACCGGGGTCAATGCGCGAGACCAGCTGTAACATCACCCCTGAGTTGGGAGAAAAGCTGGTACTGGTAAAAGCGCGCTTACCGAGTCCCAGTGCCCAGCGCACGATATCTTCCGCAGGGCGACCTTTCAGGTCGGCGTTAATTTTTGCTAGATCGAGAGTCATGTAAATGCCTTGTCAACAAGCCGCCCTACTTCGCGGGCGAGGCGGCCACTATAAAAGGCAGGTTCGAGGAGATCAAACGCATAAAAACTATCAGCTAACAAGGCAGCCCCAATAACCAGGTGCGGAGTGCAAAATCAACTGGCCAGTGAATCGGATTCGATGTCGTCGAGCCGGAACTGGTTGAAACCCCGATAAGCCACGAAACGCTGCCGCTTCGCGCGTTCCACAATCGTTTCCGGCGGCTTACGGCCAAATTTGCGCCAGATCAGCTCGTACACCAGCTTTGACCAGTCGACCTCTGCGTGCGCCAGCGCGTTTTCGATAATCTCTTCGGCAATCCGCCGTTCGCGCAACTCCAGTCGAATACGCATGGGGCCATACAGGCGTTGCGCCCGGCTGTGCAGATAAGCCTCTGCAAACCGCACATCATTTTGCAGACCCTCTTCACGCAAACGTTCAACCTCGCCGCGGATGAGTGGGTTGGGACCGAATCGGCGGACCAGCTTGTCACACAACTCCTGAAAACCATGTTCGCGGCGTGCCAGCAGATCCATCGCTGAACGCCGTATATCGGTACCGGTAATTGTCGTGTCGACGGTGTCAGTCATCGCCTGCTAACCCGCGAAAAGGAAAAGGAGCTGAGCTATGAATCAGTCTTCGACCAATTCCTCTTCCTTCGCGCCCACTGGTGCCGGTGTACTCAGCAGTTCACGGCGAATTTCGGCCTCAATCACTTCGCAGATCGCCGGATTTTCTTCGAGGAACTTGGCGGCATTGGCTTTGCCCTGACCGATCTTGTCGCCCTTGTAGGCATACCAGGCCCCGGATTTGTCGACCAGACCCACTTTCACGCCGAGGTCGATCACTTCACCCATCCGGTAAATACCTTTGCCGTACAAAATCTGGAATTCGGCCTGGCGGAACGGCGGTGCGACTTTGTTTTTGACGACTTTGACGCGGGTTTCGCTGCCGACCACTTCCTCACCTTCTTTCACCGCGCCAGTGCGGCGAATATCGAGACGCACCGACGAATAAAACTTGAGGGCGTTACCGCCGGTGGTGGTTTCGGGGTTGCCGAACATGACCCCGATCTTCATCCGGATCTGGTTGATGAAAATTACCAGGCAATTGGTCTGTTTGATGGTGCCGGTCAATTTGCGCATTGCCTGCGACAGCAGACGTGCTTGCAAGCCAACATGGGAATCGCCCATTTCGCCTTCGATCTCGGCCTTCGGCACCAGCGCTGCCACCGAGTCGATCACCAGCACATCCACCGCGCCGGAGCGCACCAGCATTTCTGCCACTTCCAGCGCCTGCTCACCAGTATCCGGCTGCGAAATCATCAGATCGCTGAGTTTTACGCCCAGCTTTTCCGCGTAAACCGGATCGAGGGCGTGTTCGGCATCGATGAAAGCCGCCGTGCCGCCGCCTTTCTGGCATTGCGCGATAACAGAGAGGGTCAACGTGGTTTTACCCGAGGATTCCGGGCCGTAGATCTCAACGATACGCCCGCGCGGCAGACCGCCAATACCCAGCGCGATATCCAGCCCCAGCGAGCCGGTGGAAATACACGGCATCGCCTGCTGCTGATTGTCGCCGAGGCGCATGACAGTGCCTTTCCCGAACTGGCGCTCGATTTGTGCCAACGCCGCACTCAGGGCCTTTTGTTTGTTGTCTTCCATTCTGATCACCTCGATCTGTGCCGTTGTGAAACGCGCCATTTTTGTTTGGATGGGCAGGGGGTTGGGATTACCGCTGAACAACTGTATAGATGAACAGTATTATACACAGATCGATTCGCTTGGCTACTCCTCTCGCAGGACCGCCGCAGACCTGTAGCCTGCCGCATCGCTTCGCGTACAATCTGCCGCTTTCCTCAGCAGGAGCCGGCCCCGCCGATCGCGTTATGACCGCAATACTGGACGCCCCCGCTTTCGATACTCACAGCGAAAGTGAAACGCTGATCCTGCACACGCCGATGATGCATCGGTGTAATTTTATTTAACTTCATATAGTTAAAACAAAAACACGTAAAAACCTATACTTACTCCTATGCTTTTTTCGGCTTAGCAACAAACTCCATCGGCTACAACGAAACCCTAACTTCCGGTTACACCGCAAAAGCGATTATTTCGCCACAACCTTATCGGCCTCCTTCTCGGATGCACGCACAACTTTGATTTCCGCTTTGCGATACGGACTCGTCGTAACTGATTTCGCATTTTGGGGATCCATGGCGACCCCGCCAACACGTGTCGCAATCGTTATGCCTGTAAGCATTTCTTCACCACGCAGCCATTGCGCAATCGCCTCAGCACGCTGGCTGGATAACTGCTCGTTGCGCGCGGCCGTTCCTTGCGCATCCGTATAACCAGCCACCTCAATCGACTCGACACCGACAATGCCACTCTTGACAAGCTGGGCGACGAAACGGCGCAGCGCTTCACGCCCCCCCAACGTTAATTCAGCGCTATCAATGCCGAAAGGGATCTCGACATTTCCCTTGCCCAGCTCTCGTCCGCTAACGTCGACAAGAACCTCTGCTTCGTAGGTGTGAGCAATCAGACGGGGACTGCGACCAATATCATTGGCGTAAATCTGAATGAGCTGTTGCGCAGCATCCGAACGGACGCGTCGTGCCAGTACGTAATACTGTGAGCATTCGATACCGGACACATATTTGCCCATAAAAACTCTCCAGCCATCGATTTCTCCACACTCGCTTCCCTGGCAGCGGTAGACGATCAGATAACCAGCGCGACGCAGACGATTTTCCATTTCGTCGTTCAACTGGTACGCGGAAATACCTGGACGAAAATCGTAGACATACGAATGCTGACG
>JBEVMI010000068.1:0-4801 GCA_040508685.1 Spongiibacteraceae bacterium | reverse complement strand
ATAGCGAGGATGCTGTTTCATTTCTGCGAATTCTGTTTCCGTGAGTTTGCCAGGCTTGTTGAGGATTTCTGGGGGGACCCGCATTTTACCGACGTCGTGCAGTATTCCCGCAATTCCCATTCGCACGAGATCTTCTTCGCTGGCGCCTCGCGAATGCCCGAAACTGATGGCCAGGAGCGCGACGTTCAAGCTGTGATCGGTTGTATAGAGGTCCTTCTCACGTAGCCGCGAAACCCATTGCATGGCGTCTGGATGTAACAGCAGTGCCCGCACGCAATTGGAAATGGTGGTGCGCACGGCTTTCATATCAATGGCATTGCCGAGTCGCACATCGTCCATGACGCTGCGGGTCAGCGAACGGGCCTGGTCGTAAGTATCGGCGCAGTGCCGAAGCGCTTTTTTGCCACCTGCGGGTATATGGATAAACGCCTCCCGCGCCGGTGCGTTGGCGGTAGCGGGGGGCTCGATGTAGACGTGTTGACAATAACGCGCGACTTCCCGGATGTCGCCGCCACTGCGAATCGTGAACCCTTGCAAGGCGAACGGTGTTTCCAGCCAGTCGCGGTCCAGGTCACAGACTTTCATGCCGATTTTCAGTTCTTCGATCGGAATGCGAAGGCCCTGTTTCGGAGCGTTTCGTCGAGACGGAGGCAGTGAACTCACGGCGCATTGGTCCTGCAAGAGGTGGCGATGTGAGTGTAGATTAGCGTTTCATTTTTTTCATATTTTCCGAGTATTTCCCTGCGAACCGTGGTGACGGCCGCGGTCGACCAATGGCTTTTTGCGGGCAGCGAATCCGTGTTTGGCGACGAGCGGCATTGACAGCTTGTCAGAGGTCACAGCGGGCCCTGAATTTTGCGGCAGTGTCTGGCGCGTTTACGCAAATTGGTCTATTCCTTCCCGATATTTTTGTCGCGGTAGAGGTATGACATGGACTTCAACGAATATTTGAAAATTCTGGCCACCAAGGATGGTTCGGACCTGTATCTGAGTACTGGAGCGCCGCCCTGCGCCAAGTTCCAGGGCGTATTGCGACCGCTCGAACGCGAGCCGATGAAGCCGGGGCAGATCAAGGACATCGCTTACACCCTGATGGATGACGAGCAGCGCAAGGAGTTTGAACTTGAGCTGGAAATGAACCTGGCGATCTCGGTAGCCGGCGTCGGCCGTTTTCGCGTCAATATTTTCCGCCAGCGCAATGAAATTTCCATCGTCGCGCGCAATATCAAAATGGATATTCCACAGTTCGACGATCTTGGCCTGCCCTCCGTACTCAAGGACGTGATCATGGCCAAACGCGGACTGGTGTTATTTGTCGGGGCGACCGGCTCGGGCAAGTCGACCTCGCTGGCATCGTTGATCGATTACCGCAACAGCAACAGTGCCGGTCATATCATCACGATTGAGGACCCGGTCGAGTTCGTGCATCGCCACAAGAAGTCGATCGTCAATCAGCGGGAAGTTGGCGTCGACACGCGCTCGTTTCAAAAGGCACTGAAAAATACGCTGCGCCAGGCGCCGGATGTGATTCTGATCGGCGAGGTGCGCGACCGCGAAACCATGGAGCACTGCCTCGCGTTTGCCGAAACCGGCCACCTCGCAATTTCCACGTTGCATGCCAACAACGCCAATCAGGCGCTGGATCGCATCATCAATTTCTTTCCGGAGGAGCGCCGCGCGCAATTGCTGATGGATCTCTCTTCCAATATCCGCGCCTTCGTTTCGCAGCGCCTGATTCCATCGTCCGATGGCAAACGCGTGGCCGCAGTGGAGGTCTTGCTCGGCTCGCCGACGATTGCCGAAATGATCCTGCGCGGTGAGTTCGAGTCGATCAAGGAGATCATGGAAAAGTCCGAAAATCTCGGCATGCAGACCTTCGATACCGCGTTGTTCAAACTCTACCGCGAAGGGCGCATCAGTCTCGACGAGGCGCTGCGCAACGCAGACTCTGCCAATAACCTGCGACTCAGAATCAAACTCGCCGATCAGGGTGGCGGCCCGACCACCAGCGGCGGTGGTTTCAGCCTCAGTCTCGAACCCACTGGCGACGAAAAAGAGCAGCACTAAGATATCCCTTGTCGCAATCGCATTAACACGCCGGCGCGTTCCCTGGCGATCGTTCCGGTTTAAAGTTCCCGACCATAATTGATAATTATTAATGGGAGCTTGCGATGGCGCGTGCGCTGAAAGTCGATGCCGGTATCGGTTTCCCCGGCGAACCTTACGATACCGAGAGGCTGGTACAACGCGCCGGCGAACTCGAAGCCGCCGGGTTCGACGCCCTGCTCACCGCCGAGGTCGCGCACGATCCCTTTCTGCCGCTGGCATTGATGACGCATCACACCGCAAAAATTGCATTGCGCACGTCCATTGCAGTGGCGTTGTCGCGCAATCCGATGACGATGGCGGCGCTCGCACACGACATCAATGCGTGGTCCAGGGGGCGTTTTACGCTCGGCCTCGGTTCGCAGATCAAACCGCATATCACCAAACGTTTCGGCATGCCGTGGTTTGGGCCGGCGAAACAGATGCGCGAATTTATCGAGGCGCTGCACGCGATCTGGGATTGCTGGTACGACGGCAAGCCGCTCGATTATCAGGGTGAAATGTATTCGCATAAATTGATGACGCCGGAATTTACGCCTGCGAACACGGCGTATGGGCGACCCAAAGTGGTGATGGCGGCAGTGGGGCCGCTGATGATCAAAACAGCGGCGACCATCGCCGACGGCATTATCGTTCACGCCTTCTGCACCGAAAAACATTTGCGCGAAGTCATGCTGCCGCAGCTCGAAATCGATCTGACGGAGTGCGGGCGGTCGCGCCAGAGTTTCGAAATTCAACTGCCGATGTTTATCGCCAGCGGCCGCACCGAAGAAGAGCTCGAAAAAGAAAAACAAACCGTGCGTGCGCGACTCGGTTTTTACGCGTCGACACCGGCTTACAAAACCGTGCTCGACACCCACGGCTGGGGCGATTTGCAGCCGCAGCTTGCGCAGATGATCAAACAAGGGCGCTGGAGCGATCTTGGGGCTGAAGTAAGCGATGAAATGTTGCACGCATTTGCGGTAGTCGGCGAACCGAAATCTGTCGCCGAACAGGTTCGTTCGCGCTACAGCGATTTAATCGATCGCGTGGTACTGCCGACGCATTTTTCCGCTGATGTATTAAGCGAACAACTTCAAATTCTGCGCGGCGCGTAAGTCGTTTTCTCAAGGGATAAATCGTATGGCCATCGTCGAAATTCAACGCGAGGGCGCCGTCGCCCTCATCACGCTCAATCGTCCAGAAGCGCGCAATGCGTTAAATGCCGCCCTGGCGCAGGCCATTTGCGATGCCATGGCTGTGTGTCAGGACGCAAGCGCCATCGTGCTCACCGGTGCCGGTACGGCATTTTGCGCCGGGCTCGATCTGAAAAATCTCGGCGTCGAAAAACTCAGCGATCTGCCCAATGCGATCGACGCACCGCGTTTGAGTGCGGTGCCGGTGATAGCTGCGATTAATGGCCCCGCAGTTACCGGCGGTTTCGAAATGGCCTTGGCCTGCGATTTCATGATCGGCTCCGAGCGCGCGGCGTTTGCCGATACACATGTCCGCGTGGGCGTTTTCCCCGGCCCGGTTTTAATCGATTTGCCGCGGCGTATCGGTATGGCCAAGGCGCGCGAGATGTCGCTCACCGGCAATTTCATCGATGCCAAAACCGCGCTGAATATCGGCCTGCTCAACCACTTGGTGCCGCACGATGAACTGGTGCCCCAGGCGTTGAAGTTGGCGCACGATATGGCCGGGCACGATGTGGCGCTGATCAAAACCATGCGGCAGGCGTGGGATGCCACGGCAGCATTGCCCTACACCGAAGCGCGAACGGTCCGCGACGATTTTTCACTGCGCAGTGGCAGCGGTGAGCGTCGGGCGGGCGAACTCGCTGCGCGGCGCGAGCAGGTAATCGAGCGCGCGAAACACCGGGATCGTTAGTCGTCCGTATTTTCCGCAGTCTGGTTCCTTTTTTATCGGTGCTATGGCAAGCTGCATCCTGTTTGTGAATAAAAGCTCACGTTAATGTGGTGGGCCATTCTTCGGCCTGTCTTTTCAAGCCCTCTTTTCAAGGAGATGCCATGACCATGACCACGCTGGCCGCCGACGAGCGCGCTGCACTGCGCGACGCCGCGCAAAAACTGCTGGCCGATCGCAGCGCCGAAGCCGATGTGCGACGCACGATGGCAACCGACAGCGGCTACGACGCCGATCTATGGCGGCAGCTGGCCGAGATGGGCCTCACCGGCCTGGTCATCGACCCCGAATTCGGTGGTGCCGGTGCCGGCCCGCTGGAGCTGGAAGCGGTTATGGAGGAGGCGGGCGCGGCATTGTTGTGCGGGCCGCTGTTGTCGAGTGCAGTACTCGCGGCGAGCTTGATCGATGCCAGTGGCGACACTGACGCACAGGTGCGTCTGTTGCCGGGCATTGCCAGCGGCGAATGTATCGCGACCGTAGCGTTGACCGGCTCGCGTGCGACCTGGACGCCCGCCGGTGTCGATGTTGTCGCTGCGGGCAATACGCTGAGCGGCACCGCCGATTATGTGACCTATGCGCAGATTGCCAACGTGTTGCTCGTCGTCGCAAAAACGGCAGATGGTTTTGGCATTTTTGAAGTCGACCCGAAAGCGGCCGGCGTAAAAATTTCCGCGCAGAAAACTTTTGACCTGACGCAACGCCTGGCGCGCATCGAATTCACTAACGCGCCCGCTCGTCGTCTCGGTAATGCGGATTGGGCGGCCGTCGAAACGGCCCTCAATCTAGCGCG
>JBEVMI010000062.1:0-4754 GCA_040508685.1 Spongiibacteraceae bacterium | reverse complement strand
GGCGGCCATCCGCTGGTCGTCGCCAACGTCTACGGTACGCACACCGAACGCTGGAGCGCGGCGCAGGCGACCGAATACAACCGGCGCTGGGTCGAATACGCCAACGCGGGCGCAAAGAACGTGACCAACCAGGGCGCCTGTGCGGTCGGTTCACCGTGCCCGCTGACGCTGTGGGAAATCGGCAATGAAACCGACTGGGAAGCCGGCTTCTCGGTCGATCGGTATGTCGAGGCGGTCAAGAGCATAACGCCGGTACTGAAGGCAGCCGACCCGGCGATCGATTTCATCGCGCACACCAAAACGGCACCCTGGAACGACACGAACGGCGCATCGACGTACAACACCACGATCGGCAACCAGTTGCGCAGCAGTATCAACAACTACGCATTCCATCCGTACTACGACGGCCGCAGCATTTCCGACATCGAGCAGAACTTCATCAACAGCCTCGTCATCGGCAAGGTGAACGATCCCGGCTCGAAGGTTTACATCACCGAACACGCACTGTGGCCGTATCGCCCGGATGGCGCTTCGGATGCGGTGTGGCAGCAGTACTGGCCGACCACTGGCGACATGGGCGGCGCCATGTCGACGTCGGATTTCATCCTGATGGCGATGAACCGCTCCGATATCGGCGGCGCGGTCTGGCACGCGCTGGGCCTCGACGGGCCGTGGATGCTGTTCCATGTCGGCTACAACGATACGGCCTACCCGAACGTCGTCTACTGGGGCATGCGCGCCATGCGCGAAGCGGTGCTCGATCAGGTGGTGAAAGTTACGCTGAAGACGCCCAACAGCGGCGCCTATTACGGCGGCTACGATGTGCGCACGGCGGTCATGCGCAATACCGCAGGCACGTCCTACAGCCTGATGGCGGTCAACCGCAGCGGCGGCAAGCTGCCGCTGGCGCTGAGCGTGCCGACGATGGCCAACACCGATGTGAAAATCACCACCCGCACGGTCAGCGCCAGCGGGCCGCGTGTCGGCAACACCAACGACGCGCCGACCCGCGTGCAGCAAAAGACCGCCAGCACGACCAGTCGCTTCGGCAACAACGGTGTGATGGCGCTCGAACTGCCGCCCTATGCGGTGATCTCGTTTGTGATCGAACGCCAGTAAGCGGGGCCAGGAAGCAGGCACCAGCAACCGAGCAGCCCCCGGCAAAAACCGGGGGCTTTTTTAATGGGCGAGCGCCGGATAGAGGTAATTCGATTGCACGCCCAACGGCAGATCCAGCCCCCAGTACGCGAGCAGGAACGCCGACCAAATCAGCAGGAAGCTCAGCGAGTAAGGCAGCATCATCGCCATCACCGTGCCGATTCCGCTATTGCGCACGTACCGCTGGCAAAACACCACGATTAACGGAAAGTACGGCATCAACGGCGTGATGATATTGCTGGATGAATCGCCGACGCGATAAGCCGCTTGCGTGAGATCGGGCGAGATCCCCACCGCCATCAGCATCGGCACCAGTACCGGCGCCAACAATGCCCACTTGGCCGACGCCGAGCCGATGAATAAATCCACGAACGCCGTAATCAGGATAATGCCGATCAGCATGGTGCCCAGCGGCAATCCGGATGACTTCAACCACGCCGCGCCATTCAATGCCAGCAGCGCACCGAGATTCGATTGTCCGATCGCGGCGATGAATTGCGCCGCAAAAAATGCCATCACGATGTAGTAACCCATGCCCCGCATGGATGTACTCATGCCCTCGATGATGTCGCGATGCGATGTCACGGTGCCGGCAAGATAGCCGTAAATCACGCCCGGAATCAGGAACAGGACAAAGATCAGCGGCACGATGGATTGCATCAATGGCGCGCCGGAAGCGCTGATCGCGCCGTCTGGTGTCCGCCAGGGCGATGCAGCGGGCCACACCGTTGCTATCAGCAACCCAATACCTGCCAGCATGGCGAACACCGAACCCAACAAAGCCTTGCGTTCAGTCGGTGTCAGTGAATGCATCGACGGCGCTTGCGAGATATCGCCATCCACAATCGTACTTTTCAGGCGCGGCTCGACCACGCGATCCGTGATGTACCAGCCAAGCGCGATGATGAGCAGCGCCGAACAGGTGGTGAAATAGAAATTGTTGAGCGGATTCAGCACGATCTCAGGATCGAACACACGCGCCGCCGCCTGGCTGATGCCCTGCAACAGAGGCTCCACGGCGCCGGGAATGAAGGTGGCGCTGAAGCCGCCGGAAACGCCGGCAAATGCCGCCGCGATACCCGCCAGCGGGTGCCGGCCCGCCGCCTGAAACATCACCGCACCGAGCGGAATCACCAGCACATAGCCGGCATCCACGGCGAGATGGCTCAAGATCCCGACGGCAATCAGCATCGGCGTAAGCAGGCGGCGCGAGGTCACCGCCAGCAGGCCGCGCAGGCCCGCGTGAATCATGCCGGTGTGTTCCGCCACCCCGATGCCCAGCATCGCGACCAGCACCACCCCCAACGGCGGGAAATTCACGAAGGTCGGCACCATCTGCGCCATAAAGCTGGTGAGCGCGCGGCCTTCGAGCAGGTTGCGCACCTGCAACGGCGCATTGCTGCGCGGATCGATGGCGCTCCATTCGATCTGCGACAGCCATGCCGACAACCCCCAGACCACGAGCAGCAAAATCAGAAACAGCACGGCCGGGTCGGGCAGCTTGTTGCCGATACGCTCGATCCGGTCGAGCACCCGGGTGGCAGCGCTGGGAGAGGCTGAGGGGACAGTCATTGGGGATCTCATTGAATGGGCTATTGGACTATATCGAGGCTTGAAACCGGTACCGCCAGCGTGGGAATGACCCGAGTCCGGCGGCGCGTGACGATCTGCCTGCCAAGCTGGCACCTGAGTTGCTGGGTTAGTCTACCGCAGCCCGAGTACACCACTCGCCGCCACGCAGACGGATGACACCCAACGCATGACCGACCAACCGCCCCAGTCCCTGCCGACACGCGAAAAAGTGGTGAAGGCGGCGGGCTGGTCGGCGCTCCAGTCCTGGGGCGCGCGCGTTATCTCGCTGACCGTGTTCGTACTGCTGGCACGCCTGCTGGAACCGCAGCATTTCGGACTGGCGGCGCTGGCAATGGTATTCACGGCGCTGATCCAGAGCATCGTCGAACAGAGTTTCGGCGAGGCCATCATCCAGCGCGCCGACCTCACCCCAAAACACCTGCACACCGCGTTCTGGACCAATGGGCTGATCGGCTGCGCGCTCGCCGCGGCCATGATGCTGAGCGCCGGCCTGTTCGCCTCGCTGCTGCACGAACCCGACTTGGCGCCAATCATCCGCGGCCTCGCGGTGTGCTGCGCCATTACCGGGTTCGCCAGCGTGCCGGAAGCCATGCTGCGGCGCAGCCTGGGTTATCGCGCACTGGCGCTGCGCGCCATGGTGGCGACGCTGGTCAGCGGCATCGTCGCCGTGGTCTGCGCCAGTCTCGGTCTCGGGGTGTGGTCGCTGGTGATCCAGAACATCGTCTACTCGTCGCTGTGTCTGGTGCTGGTGTGGATCGCCTACCCGTGGCGGCCACGGCTGGAGTTTTCATTCGATTCGGCGTTGGAGCTGGGACGCTTCGCGATTCACTCGCTGGGGGCGATCGTCGGCGATTTCATGCACTCGCGGCTGATCGACATGCTGATCGGTTATCACCTCGGCACGGTCGCGCTCGGTTACTACTCGATCGGCTACAAGCTGGTGACCATCCTCAACCAGATGCTGACGCAGGTAACGACGACGGTGTCGCTGAGCACGTTCTCGCGCATGCAGCACGACCCCGCGCGAATGCGGCAGGCGTTCTACGAAGCGACCCAGATGACCTGTTTTTTTGCGATACCGGCGTTCGTTGCACTATCGCTGCTCGCGCACGAGCTGGTGCCGTTACTTTTTGGTGCAACGTGGGAGCCGGCGGTGCCGCTGTTGCAGATCCTCGCCTACCTCGGCGTGATTTTCGCGGTGGGCAACCTGTTCTCGACCGTCGCGACGGCATCGGGGCGCCCGGACTTGCGGCTTTACCTGATCATGCTGCGGGTGCTGACGGCGGTGGTCCTGTTCTACGCCACCGTCGACTACGGCCTGGTCGCCATTTCCGCCGGCTACACGCTGGCGGCCATGGTGATGTTGCCACTGGGGTTCTATTTCGCGCGTCGCCTGATCGGCATCAACTTCAATACCTACGCGCTGCGCTGCCTGCCGATGCTGACCGCGATGGCGGCGATGATCCTGATGCATATGGCGGTCGAACAATTGCCGGGCTATACGGCACTCGCACCTACCCTGAGGCTGCTGCTGTCGGGTTTTGCCATTCTGCTGGTGTATGTGTTCGTGGTGTTGATACTCGAACGCACGCTACTGGCGCGGCTGTTATCGATTGGCCAATTAATGCTGCGCCGCAGCAGCACCTGAAAGCCACTGCAAATTTCTAACCTCACCGGCACAATAAAATGCCGGTGCAACTTTTCACTGGAACAAAAAAATGTGAAAGGCCGCAGGCGATCGTTTACCCCGTCGCACTGAAACGGCGGTCGTTGGCAGACCAGTGACTTAAATCCACCGGCATCAATTGCTGAACCAGCCTAATGTCGTCCTGCAATAAATATTTTGCTTTCGCGTACGTCGCGGCATTGAGTTTCTGCTCCGCCATGCTGCGACGTTCGGCCCAGGTCAGCAGTTTCTGTTTGATCGGACGCGCCACCGCGCGCGGCAGCAATTTTCTGGCGACACTGGCGGCAGTGCTGAATTCCGAGTGATTCAGCGATAC
>JBEVMI010000056.1:0-17537 GCA_040508685.1 Spongiibacteraceae bacterium | reverse complement strand
GGGCTGACCAATTACTGGGGTTACAACAAGCTCGGTTATTTCGCGCTGGAAGCCGCCTATCTCAGCGCGCCAGGTGCGCTGCACGAAATGAAATGGGCCATCAAACAACTGCACGCCGCGGGTATCGAGGTGCTGCTCGACGTGGTGTACAACCACACTGGCGAAGGCAGCGAGCTGGGCCCGACCTTGTCGCTGCGCGGTCTCGATAATGCCAGTTACTATCGGTTGCAGGCCGAAGACCCGCGGTTTTACGTCAATGATGCCGGCTGCGGCAATGTGCTCGATTTTACGCATCCGCGTGTGATCCAAATGACCCTGGATTCGCTGCGCTACTGGGTACAGGAGTTTCACGTCGACGGTTTTCGTTTCGACCTCAGTGTGGTGCTCGGGCGCGAACTCGATCAGTTTGATCCCGGTGCGGGATTTTTCGATGCGCTGTTGCAGGACCCGGTGCTGGCCGGCGTCAAACTGATTGCCGAGCCGTGGGATATCGGCCCCGGTGGTTTTCAGGTCGGCAATCATCCGGCGCGTTTCGGCGAATGGAACAGCGAATTTCGCGATGCACTGCGCCGCTATTGGCGCGGCGACGAAAATCAGCGCGGCATTTACGCCGCCTGCCTGCAGGGATCGGCACATATCTTTGACTGGCGCGGACGCAAACCGTGGGCGAGTGTCAATTTTGTCACCGCGCACGACGGTTTTACGCTGCACGATCTGGTCAGCTACCAACGCAAACACAACGACGCCAATGGCGAAGGCAATCGCGACGGCAGCGATCACAGCTACAGCAGCAATGGCGGCGTCGAAGGGATTACCGACGATGCGGATATTTTGGCGGGGCGCGCACGCTCCAAGCGCAATCTGCTGACTGCGCTGCTATGTGCGCATGGCACACCAATGCTGCTGGCCGGCGATGAATTCGGGCAGACGCAGTTGGGCAATAACAATGCGTATTGCCAGGATAATCCGCTGGCGTGGCTCGACTGGCGTCTGCCGCAAACAGACGCCGGTAAAAACGAACTGACTTTTGTGCAGCGGCTGCTGGCATTGCGCCGCGCCACACCGTTGTTGCGTTGCGATTATTTTCAACACGCACAAATTGAAATCGTACCCGGACTGCTCGATGTGTTCTGGTTCGACGAGAGCGGTGCCGAGCTGCAACAGCACGACTGGGATAATCCGGTCGCACGACTGCTGGGTTTGCAGCGCGTTGCTGCGCGCGCCGACGATGCCATCGACATCGTGTTGTTACTCAGCAATTCGGATAGCGCCGCGCATATTTTTCAGCTGCCGTTGCCGAACCTTTCCTACCGGATTGCGATCGATACCCACGAGCCCGAAATTGCCGAAGTGCCGCTCCCTGAATCTGCGTTCACGGTCGCCGCCAATTCCCTGGTGCTGCTTATCGCTACGGTCACTGCATCGGATTTGCAACAGGCTGTGCAGGCACAAGGCCTGTTGTCGCAAGCGTTGCTTGCAAAAGAATCTATAGCACAGGGCGATGAGCATGAGTGACGACCGGCTGTATATCCTGGCGCAGCGCGCAGGGCTGATCCTGCGCTGGACCGATTATCTCGGCAGCGAGCGCACGGTGGACGCCGATGTCTTGCGACAGGTGCTCAACGCGTTGCAGTTGCCGGCCGATCATGCCGCGGCTATCGATGAAAGTCTGGAGCGTCTCGACGTGGCGGAATTGCTGACGCTGCCGGAGATGATTGTCGGCCGCAACGACCGTCCGACGTTATTGCCGCTGGCGTTGCAGGCGCGGGCACAGCAGACGCTGCGGCTGCATCTGGAACACGGCCCCGCTATCGATGTAACCACGGCCGTGGATGCATTGGGCCGCGTGGTATTGCCGTGCGTTCCGCAGCCCGGCTATCACCGGCTTGAAGCCGGCGGCGCGATGCTGACACTGGCGATGGCACCGGTGCGCGGTTTCACGATGGCCGATCTCGGTGCTGTCGATCTTGGCACTGGCGATCTCGCTGTCGATTTCAAAGTACAACGGCGCTGGGGATTGAGCGCACAGTTGTATGGACTGCGGCGCGATCAGGATTTTGGTGTCGGTGATTGTGCGGCACTGGGAGAACTGGCGCGTATCGCCGCGGCCAAGGGCGCCGATGCGCTGGCGATCAGCCCCACGCACGCGTTGTTCAGCGCCGACCCGTCGCATTTCAGTCCGTATTCGCCATCGAGCCGTCTATTTTTGAATGCGCTGCATATCGACGTCGACGACATCGTCAGTGAACAGGCACTGCAGGCGTGGATCGCCGAGCTGGGGCTTGGCGAAGAATTGTCGCGGCTGCGCAATCTCGAGCTGATCGACTGGCCCGCCGTGGCGCGCACGAAATTGCAAGTGTTGCGAAAAATCTGGTCGCAACTGGGGCCGCGCTGGGTCGACAGCGAACACGTGCTCGCCAAAAGTTTTCGCGCGTTTCGCCAACAAGGCGGCATCGCGCTCGAAGATCACGCGCGTTTTGAAGCCCTGCACGCCGAAATGTTTGCCCACGACGCGAAGTTGTGGCACTGGCGCAATTGGCCCGTCGCATTTCGCGATCCGCATGGCGATGCCGTTGCCAATTTCGCCGCCCAACACGTTGACGCTGTTAATTTTCATGTCTTCCTGCAATGGCTGGCGGCGAAGGGATTCAGCGCGGCGCAACGTCATGCGCGCGACGCGGGCATGGCGATCGGACTGATCGCCGATCTCGCCGTCGGTACCGCCGATGGCGGCAGCCATGTCTGGAGTCAGCAGCAGGATTTCCTGATGGGCCTCGCCGTCGGTGCGCCGCCGGATGCGATCAATACCCACGGACAGAACTGGGGGCTGACAACCTTTTCGCCGATGGCGCTGCGCACGCGCAGTTACGCACCGTTTATCGACATTCTGCGTGCGGCGTTGCGGCACAGCGGCGGCCTGCGTATCGATCACATCCTCGCTATTCGCCGGTTGTGGGTGACGCCGGATGGTGTATCGGCAACCGCCGGGGTTTATCTGTCGTATCCCGAACAGGATTTGCTGAACCTGATTGCGCTGGAATCGGCGCGGCATAAGGCCATCGCGATTGGCGAGGATTTGGGCACCGTACCACCGGGCTTCAGCGCAATGCTCAGCGAGGCCGGTCTGCTCGGCATGCAGGTGTTGTGGTTTCAGCGCGACCAATCGTTTTTTATCGAACCAGCGCGCTGGTCCTCACACGCGCTGGCAACCACATCGACACATGATTTGCCGACCGTCGCCGGCTGGTGGCGTGGCCGCGATATCGAATGGCACGAAAAAATCGGCATGTTGCCGCCCGACAGTACCATCGATGATCAACAACTCCATCGCGCTCACGATCGCCATATGCTGTGGGGAGCGTTGACGTATGCGGGTGTCGAGGAGGGCGCGCAACCGGCCGACAGCGATACTGAAATTGTCGTCGACGCCGCGCTGCAATTTGTTGCGAGCACGCCGGCACCGCTGGCTATTTTCCCGCTGGAAGATATTTGCGGCGCGATCGAACAGCCGAATGTGCCGGGCACCGTGGCGCAACATCCAAACTGGCGCCGACGTTTGCCGGAGCCAGCCACGGCAGCCTTGTCGCGGCTGGAAGTGGAGGCAAGACTGGCCGGGTTGCGGCGAATCAGAGGCATGCCGGATAACTGACGCTGTCAACGCGTAGCGAAGCGTTCACTGAGTGCGTTCGGGCATATCCGCAGGCAACGTCAGCTCGCCACTCGAATTGATTCGCACGCTGCCGAAGCTCGGACCTGAAATTTTTCCGCGCAACCGGTACGCGAGTCTGCCGCGAAACTCATCACGGGCAGCACCGATGGCTTGCTGCACCAGGCTAAGTGCAGAAATGCTCACTGGCACGTTTACGACAGTCTCACCGTAACGCGGCACGCTGCCGGTCGCAGCGCTGACCCCGCTCGCGAAGCGTTTGCCCTGCATATCCATCTCGATAAATACGCCGTTGAATTCAATGGGCTTGTCATTGGGATTTTGCACGCGCAACTTGACCAGCATGCGCAGCTCCAGCCCCTCGCTCGGCAGCGGCTCAATTCCCGCCAGCATCACTTGCACGGGTTCGCTGCGTTGAAATAGCGAGCAACCACTCAGGGTAAAAACTGCACAGATAAATAATAGACACCGGGCAATCCAATTGATCGACACGATGAACTGCCTTTTCAGAAGTTAAATTAAACGGAGGATTGTTCCGGCGACAGCTCGCTTAAATAATCTGCCGCGGTGCCACCGCCTCCATCTTCCAGATATCGCGGTTGTATTCGCGAATCGTGCGATCGCTGGAAAAATGTCCGCTATTGGCCGCATTGAGAATGCTGGCGCCGGCCCACGCCTCGCGGTCGCGAAATAGCTGGGCGGCCTTTAACTGCGCATCGGTGTACGTCGAGAAATCTGCTGCGACCAGCCACGGATCGTTCGGGCTGTGGATGGCGTGCACGATGGGGTCGAACAGTCCCGGTTCGAAACGATTGAAGTGGCCGTTTTCGAGCAGGGCCATTACATCCGAGAAACGCTGGTCGGCCATGATGAACGCATCGGGATTGTAGTGGCGGCGCTGCCGAACGACTTCTTCTGCTGTCAGGCCGAACAGAAAAAAGTGTTCGCCGTTGAGTGCTTCGCGAATTTCAATATTGGCGCCATCGAGGGTGCCGATCGTCAGTGCACCGTTCATCATGAATTTCATGTTGCTGGTGCCGGAAGCTTCCTTGCCGGCGGTAGAAATCTGCTCCGATAAGTCGGTGCCCGGGCAAATGACCTCCATCGCGGTGACACGATAGTTGGGCACGAAGGCCACGCTGAGCAGGCCGCGCATGACCGGATCGTTGTTGATGACCTGCGCGATATTGCCGATCAGTTTGATGATCAGTTTGGCCTGGTGATATCCCGGTGCCGCTTTGCCACCGAACAGCACGCAGCGCGGCGTCCAGTCGCTGATATTGCCCTGCTTGATCGACTGATACAGATGGATCACGTGCAGCACGTTCAGGAGCTGGCGTTTGTATTCGTGAATGCGTTTGACCTGGACATCGAACAGCGCCGTCGTTTCGAACTCGACAAAACATTCGCGCCGGATCATCGCTGCGAGTTGTTGTTTGTTGTGGTGTTTGACTTGCATCCAGCTGGCGCGAAAACCAGCATCGTCGGCGAGCGGACGCAGGTCCTGCAATTTTTCCATGTCGCGAATCCAGCCATCGCCAATCGCGCCGCTGATCAGATCACGCAGTTGTGGATTGCAGTGGGCAAGCCAGCGGCGCTGGGTGACGCCGTTGGTTTTGTTATTGAATTTTTCCGGCCACAGTTCATAAAAATCTCGAAACAGATCGGTTTCCAGCAAGTGCGAGTGCAGTGCGGCGACGCCGTTGATGGAAAAACTGCCGACAATCGCGAGGTTGGCCATGCGCACCTGTTGGCCATGACCTTCCTCGATCAATGACATGCGCTGCAGGCGCTGGATATCGCCGGGCCAGCGGTTGGAAACTTCGGCGAGAAAGCGCGCGTTGATTTCAAAAATGATTTCCATGATGCGCGGCAGCAATTGCTGAAACATGCTGACCGGCCAGCGCTCAAGCGCCTCCGGCAATACCGTGTGGTTGGTGTAGGCGAACACTTTGCACGTGATTGCCCAGGCTGCGTCCCAGCTCAGCAATTCTTCGTCGAGCAGCAGGCGCATCATTTCCGGAATGGAAATGGTGGGGTGAGTGTCGTTGAGCTGAAAACAATTTTTCGCCGCGAAGGCCGAGAGGTCGTGGTGGTGAATTTTCCAGCTCGCTATGACGTCCTGCAGCGTTGCCGACGCGAGAAAGTATTGTTGCCGCAGGCGTAATTCCTTGCCGTTTTCACTGTTGTCGTTGGGATACAACACCATCGTGATATTTTCGGCCGCATTTTTTGCACGCACCGATTCGGTGTAACTGCCGGCGTTGAATTCACCGAGATCGAACACGTCGGTGGCTTTCGCACTCCACAGACGCAGCGTGTTGACGGTTTCATTGCGATAACCCGGGATCGGAAAGTCGAACGGCACCGCAAGTACGTCGCTGGTATCGAGCCAGCGGTGATGCACGCGGCCATCGCGTTCGGTGTGTGCCTGGGTGCGGCCGCCGAAATGTACGCGGCGCGTGAATTCCGGGCGTTCCAGTTCCCACGGATTGCCTTCGCGCAACCAGTTGTCGGGTTCTTCGACCTGATGGCCGTTGGCGATGCTTTGGCGAAACATGCCATAGGCGTAGCGGATGCCATAACCGCTGACCGGCAGTTGCAGTGTCGCGCAGCTGTCCAGAAAACACGCGGCGAGACGACCGAGGCCGCCGTTGCCGAGGCCCGCATCGGGTTCACTGCAAACGATCTCTTCGAGATCGAGCGCAAGTTGCTGCAATCCGGCGACGGTGGCGTCGCGGATGTCGAGGCTGAGCAGGGCATTGCCGAGGGCGCGGCCCATCAGGAATTCCAGCGACATGTAATACGTGCGGCGACAGTCGGCGGCGTCATAGGTATTGACGGTATCGCGCCAGCGCTCAAACAGGCGCGCCCGCACTGCGAGCGCGAGCGCTGCGTAGAGATAATGTTTGTCGTGGCAGTTTTCGTCGCGTCCGAGCGCGTGCAGGAGATAGTTACGAAATGATTGCACCAGACTGTCGGCATCCATCCCGAGGCGCGGCAGCTCGGCAATGGTGGGAGTGGGAGTGCCTGCAACAGGGGCGGAACCGGACGAAAACCCATTCATGCGCGAACTCCCCTACGGCGCGTCGCCGATAGTGTTAAAACGTTAGTCTGAATGCTAACGCATAACTGCTGTGTTGCCATGTACGCGCCCCCTCTTTGAAAAGAAGTTTTCGGGAAATCCGGGACTTGGCTTAACGTGGCCTGATCTGACACCTTTGTGGGTACACTCTGTTTTCATTCCGATCAACCCGGCAGGCATGAATATTTCCGGCGGTCTATTTTCCTGAGCCGCTTGAATTTGCCGCCCGTTCAGCCCATAAAACCGTTATGTCGCCAAGCCGCCTGTCATTGCCGTTACCCGATTTCGATACCGCCCCGTTTCACCCCGCGGTGGCCGCGTGGTTGCGGCAGGCATTTGCCGAGCCGACACCGGCGCAGCGCGATGCGTGGCCGCTGTTGGCGGCCGGTCGCGATGTGCTGATCGCGGCGCCGACCGGCTCCGGTAAAACCTTGGCCGCATTCATGGCGGCGATCGACACCTTGGTGCGCGAAGCGGCACAGGCACCGCTGCCCGATAAAACCTTTGTTGTCTATATCTCGCCGTTGAAGGCGCTGTCGAACGATATTCATCGCAACCTCGAAGTGCCGCTCGCCGGCATCAGCGCGGAATTAAAAGCGCAGGGACTCGACGATCACGGCATTCGTACCTTTGTACGCACCGGCGATACCCCGGCGGCAATGCGGCAGATCATGCGCAAACAGCCACCGCATATCGTCATCACCACGCCGGAATCATTTTATGTGCTGTTGGGTTCCGCCTCCGGCCGCGACATGCTGCAACACGTGCGCACGGTGATCGTCGATGAAATCCACGCGCTGGTCGGTAACAAACGTGGGAGCCATCTCGCGCTATCGCTGGAGCGGTTGCAGGCATTGGTTTCTACATCGGCAAACCAGGCATCGACAGGTCGGCGCTTGCAACGCATCGGCCTTTCTGCGACGCAGAAACCGATTGAGCGTGTCGCGCACTTTCTGGTGGGAACAGAGAGCCTGGTGGGAACAAAGAGTGCAATAAAAAACTGCGTGATCGTCGATAGCGGCCATATGCGCCAACGCGATTTGCAAATCATCACGCCGCCGGGACCGCTGCACGCGGTGATGTCGAATGAGGTGTGGGAGCAGGTCTACGATCAACTCACGGCGCTGATCGAAACGCATCGCACCACCCTGGTATTTGTGAATACCCGGCGCCACGCCGAACGTGTCGCGCGGCATTTGTCGGAACGGCTGGGTGAGGAGCATGTCACCGCGCACCACGGCAGTCTGTCGAAGGAGCGGCGTTTTAATGCCGAGCAGCGGCTGAAAGACGGCAAATTGAAGGCACTGGTTGCCACCGCATCACTCGAACTCGGTATCGATATCGGCGACGTTGATCTGGTGTGTCAGATCGGCTCGTGCCGTTCGATTTCGACTTTCCTGCAACGCGCCGGTCGCGCCGGCCACTTTCTCGGCGGCATTCCGAAAGCACGATTATTCCCGTTGGCGCGCGATGAATTGTGCGAATCGGTGGCGCTGCTCGACGCGGTGCAGCGCGGTGAACTCGATCATCTGGTAATTCCCGAACAGCCCCTTGATGTGCTCGCGCAACAAGTCGTCGCCGAAGTAGCCGCGCAAGAATGGGGCGAGGATGAGCTGTATGCGTGTTTCCGCAACGCATGGCCGTATCGAAATTTAGCGCGCGTCGAATTCGATCGCATTCTGCATATGCTCGCCGAGGGTTTCGGTACACGGCGCGGACAATCGCGTCAGTATTTGCATCGCGACGCTGTCAATAAACAATTGCGCGGCCGTCGCGGCGCGCGGCTGACGGCGCTGACGTCGGGCGGCACTATTCCCGACAATGCCGATTACAACGTCGTGCTCGAACCCGAATCGATCGTGGTCGGCACCGTCAATGAAGATTTTGCCGTGGAAAGTCTGGCCGGCGATATTTTCCAGCTCGGCAATACGTCGTATCGCATCCTGCGCGTCGAAGCGGGGCGGGTGCGGGTCGAGGATGCACACGGCCAGCCGCCGACAATTCCATTCTGGCTCGGCGAAGCGCCGGGGCGCAGCGATGAATTGTCGTTTGCGGTGGCGCGCCTGCATCGAACCATCGAAGCGCACGACACGATCGCAACGACGCTGCACTGGCTGCGCGACGAATTGTTCATCGAGCGCGCCGCGGCGGAACAGGTTGCCGAATATTTGTGGTCGGCAAAACTCGCTCTGACCGCATTGCCGACGCAGGAGCGTATTATTTTCGAGCGTTTCTTCGACGAAAGCGGCGGCATGCAACTGGTGATTCACTCGCCGTTCGGCAGCCGCATCAACCGTGCCTGGGGACTGGCGCTGCGCAAACGCTTCTGTCGCAAATTCGATTTTGAATTGCAGGCCGCAGCGACGGAAGACGCCATCATTCTGTCGCTGAGCACCAGCCATAGTTTCCCGCTCGAAGAAGTCGCGTTTTATCTGCATTCCAATACGGTGCGCGATATTTTGATCCAGGCCATGCTCGATGCACCGATGTTTGCCGCGCGCTGGCGCTGGAGTGCTGGGATCGCACTGGCATTGCCGCGGTTTCGCGGCGGCAAAAAAACACCGCCGCAACTACAACGCATGTTTGCCGAAGACCTGATCGCCGATATTTTTCCCGACCAGATTGCGTGTGCGGAAAACCTGACCGGCGAACGTGAAATTCCCGATCACCCGCTGGTGCAGCAGGCGATTCGCGATTGTCTTGAGGAGGCGATGGATATCGATGGCTTGCAGCGTTTGCTGCGGCGTATCGAGTCCAAAGAAATCATTATTGTTGCGCGCGACGTTACCGAACCGTCACCGCTGGCATTACAGATTCTGGCGGCGCGCCCCTATGCCTATCTCGACGATGCGCCACTGGAGGAGCGTCGCACCCAGGCGGTGATGGCGCGGCGCTGGCTCGATCCGAACAGCGCTTCCGATCTGGGTCGACTCGATCCACAAGCCATCGAGCGTGTGCGCGACGAAGCCTTTCCTTCTATACAGGGAGTCGATGCGCAGAGCGTCGATGAGTTGCACGATGCGTTGATGTGGTGTGGTTTTCTCGCCGCGGTTGAGACAGTGGATAACCCGCATTGGTTGTCACTGCTGGGGTTGTTGATCGAAGCCGGGCGGGCGACGCGTCTGCGAACGTCGGTGGGCGAATTGTGGATTGCCGTGGAGCGCCTGCCGCGATTTGCTGCGGTGATCGATGCGTTGCAGCTCGATCCGGTCGTCGTCGTGCCCAAACCGTATGTCGATGAAATTTATTCGCGCGAAGCGGCGTTGCTGGAAATCATGCGCGGTCGTCTGCAGATGCTGGGGCCGATGAACGCCAGGGAGCTGGCGCTTTCGTTGGGCGTTGAAGCTGCCGATGTGAATGTCGCGTTACTCGGCCTTGAGCAGGAAGGTTTTGTCTTGCGCGGTCGTTTTACCGAAGCGGCGGAGGCGGGCGCGCTCGAAGAATGGTGCGAACGCGGTTTGCTGGCCCGTATTCATCGCTACACGATCAATCGCCTGCGCGCGGAAATCGAACCGGTGCCGCCGCGCGATTTCATGCGTTTCCTGATGGCGTGGCAGCACATAATTCCGGGCGAACGCAAGGAGGGGTCGGACGCGCTTGCGGTAGTGCTGGCGAATCTCGAAGGTTTTGAAGCGCCAGCGTCGGCATGGGAAACCGAAATTCTGCCGGCGCGGATGCGCCAGTATCAATTCAACTGGCTCGACGATTTATGTCTGGCCGGGCGCGCGGGGTGGGCACGTCTCTCGCGTCCGAAAGTGTCCGATAGCAGCGGCGGCAGGCGCGCCGGCCCGGTACGCAATACGCCGATCGCGTTGCTGGCGCGCAAACATCGTGCGCTCTGGCAATCTGCAGCGAGCGCGGATAACGCTATTCCTGCGATGAGTTCTCGCGCAGCGCGTGTCTACGAAATGCTGCAACAGGAAGGCGCTTCGTTCTTTGATGAGATTGCGGATATTGCGAGACTGTTGCCTACCGAAGTGGAGGAGGCGCTCGCCGAGCTGGCCGCACTGGGCGTGGTGACGTCGGACAGTTTCGCCGGCATGCGCGCGTTATTGGTGCCGCTGGATAAACGCAAGTCGCTGAATGGTGGAAAACGCCGAGGCCGCACCGCAGCGTTTGGCATTCAGGATGCTGGTCGTTGGTCGCTGGTGCGCAATCAGCCGGTTCCTGAAGACGAGGTGGTTGAGTATGTGACACGGGTGTTGTTGCGGCGTTACGGCGTAATTTTCTGGCGACTGCTGGCGCGCGAAGCGGACTGGCTTCCGCCGTGGCGCGAAATCCTGCGCGTGTTGCGTCGTCTTGAAGCGCGCGGTGAAATTCGCGGCGGCCGGTTTGTCGCGGGTTTGAGCGGAGAGCAGTTTGCGCTGCCGGAAGCGCTCGGCGCGTTGCGTGCGGTGCGCAAGCAGGAGAATCAGGGGCAGCTGATCTGTGTCAGTGCGGCTGATCCGCTCAATCTGGTTGGACTTATTTTGCCGGGCGATAAAATTCCCGCATTTACCGGCAATCGTATTTTGTATCGCGACGGGTTGCCGATTGCGACGTTGATCAGTGACGAGGTGAAGTTTTTAACTGAGCTGTCGTCGGCGGAGCAGCAGGAATGTAAAACGGTTCTGGTGCGTCGCACGACGATTTCGCCGCAATTGAATTATTTGCGGTGAGGGTGACGATATTGAAGGAGCACGCCTGATGAACACACCAACGAATGCGATCACCCTCACCACCTTCGATTGGGTTCCCGAAACTCCGCGGGGTTATGTGCGTGACATACGTGTGCGTTGGGCGCTGGAAGAAGCCCGACTGCCCTATAACGTCAAGAGCGTGCCATTTGGTGATCGGAAGGCCGAGCATTTCTCGCGCCAGCCCTTCGGCCAGGTACCGTGGTTGACCGATGGAGACATCTCGATTTTCGAAAGCGGGGCGATCCTGCTTTATTTAGGTGAGCGCAGTGAGACGTTGATGCCGACTGATCCGCGCGGACGAACTGAGGTTTTGCAGTGGCTGTTCGCGGCGTTGAACTCAGTCGAGATGGCGAGCCTTCCCTGGTCCCTGTTCCAATTCTCAGGCAATACCGGTGATACGCCGGGATGGAAGTTTTTGGACGACTTCCTCATGGTGTCTCGTCTCACCCACCTGGAGCCGGTGGTGGCAGGGCGCGAGTGGTTGGCTGGAACCTTCTCCATCGCCGACATACTCATGGCAGATGTACTGCGCCTGGTAGATCGCTTCGACGGGCTGGCGACGTTTCCTGCCTGTCGTGACTATGTCGCGCGCGCCACCGCCCGTCCTTCGTTTGTGAAGGCACACGCAGACCAGATGGCGCATTTCGCCGCAGCAGACTAAGCAACATCCGCGTCCGCTTTGGCCGAAGCTCCGACGATTAATTAATTTTTCGTGTGACGAGGGCGCTCTGGGAACTCTGCGTTGTTGCGATGGCGTTTGCGCGCATCGACTCCTGCGATATGGTCGGCACCCACGGCATGGCCGAAAATTTCGACGCAATGACCAGGCGCGGGCTGCGCGATCCGGCGCGTTCTCGGACGGCAGCGGTATTCACATTGCACGCGGCGTCGAACTCCAAGTGAATTGATCGCAAAATCCGCCAGCGAAAATCGCAGTAGATGCATCTGGGTTCACACGCGGTGCTGCCGATATTCAATGCCTCCGCGAGCTTTGCAACAAAGGAAGTGGTCGGTCGCCGGCTGTGACTCGTGCGGGTACACTCGACCCAAAGCAGACTTTCGCTTAATTAATTCGACAGGCGCATGTTCGGCCGAAGCAGTCACTGGATCGGGAGAAGTACTCCTTTTCCCCTTGCGGAATTTCGTAAATTTTCTCATCTATCGCGCAAAGTCCGGCTTGCGCGCTAACACCTCGCCAAACGGAAGGCCCGAGAATACACCGGGTTGCTTGGCAAGCGATTCAAGCAAAGATGCAAGAGATTCCAGAGTGTCTGCGTCGCAGAGACCGGCCTGGCACATTTGCTCACCGAAGGCCCCGCGATACATCATGGCAACGGCCGGTAACCGAGGGTTGCCTGCGCCGGCTGCGTCAATGGTCGCGGTGTGGCGTATATCGATGAATCCAGCCTGATGGGCCAGTTCACCAAGCCGACGGCCGATATTTGGATCGCCGCCGTTATGGCGTATGACCGCCGGCCCCAATTCAACCGCCTGCCTGAATGCAGGTAGATCCGGCCACGTGATCTGATGTTCGAAGTCCACGCATCTTACGGCCAAATAGCCACCGGGCCGAAGTACGCGCGCCATTTCACGCAGCGCCAGCGAGGGATCCGACAAATGCTCCAACAGCGAATGCGAGGTAACTGCATCGAAGCTGGCATCGGCATAGGGCAGCGCACAAACGTCGCCGATTTCAAACCTGACATTTTGGATACCTTCCTGAGCAGCGACGGCACGGGCAAAATTCAGTTGCGCCTGCGCCATATCGATACCGATGACCTCCCCGGGTGCCACCAGGCGCGCCAGACTAACAGTGATAGTGCCGGGTCCGCAGCCGCAGTCGAGCATGCGCGCTCCCGGGCGCAGACAGTCGCGCATGAATCCTGCCGAGTTATCAGCGCTACGCAATTGCATGAAATTGGCAGCAGCTTGATCATGTCCGGGTGCATAGTTGTTCATGATTATTGTCTCCGTGTAATTCATTCCTTATTCACCACGGGATTAATGATAGAGAAGCCGGGTTTGACTCGCGCACGCGCAACGGACAATCATGGCGTCGTACCGGCCAAAGGGCTTAAAAAGTGCCTAGAAATCCGACGACAACGACATTAATACAGTACGGCACGCATCATGCGGGCGCATTCTTGCAAGATGAACTTGATATCGACGCGCCGTGGCACCATCACGACGTACACCAATTGCAATACGCGTTCGATGGCTCGATTGAAGTCGAAGATAAAGCGCAACGCCATTTGCTGCCGCGAACATTGGCCGCGTGGATTCCCGCCGGCGTTGTGCATCGTACGAGCCTTCATCGAGTTCGCTCGGGCTGTATTTTGTTTGCGCCCGACATGGTTCCATCTGCGGGAGATTGCGTGCGTATTGTGATGGTGTCTCCGCTGATGCGAGAAATGGTGATCGGTGCGATGCGTTGGCAAATTGGCTGTCCCCTCAATGCTATCGGCGACGCCTACTTCAAAACACTTGCGCTGTTATGTGGTGAATGGATTGCGGCCGAAGCGCCATTGTCACTACCTTCGAGTGACGATCGGCAGCTACGTGCAGCAATGGAACATACGCGCACGCACCTCGCCACTGCCACCATCGCTTCGGCAAGCACCGCAGCGAACCTTTCGGAGCGTTCATTACGGCGTCGATTTCAAACAGACATCGGCATATGTTGGGAGGACTATCGCCGTCGTGCACGTCTGCTTGCTGCGGTCGAGAAAGTTGCCACTACAGATTTACCGATCGGACAAATTGCGATGGACTCTGGCTACGAAAATCAGAGCGCTTTCGCGAAAGCATTTCGTTCATTACTTGGAATCAACCCCAGTGCCTTTCGGCGCAACCCCTAAGGCATTAGTTGCCATTAACAGAGGAGCTAAGATATCCACAACATGTCCAGCAAGAAAAAAGCTCAATGGCATTCATTCACGAATACTGGTTCGTTTAAATGCGACAGACCGCTTAGGCCGAGCTCGAGACTTGTGAAAAATATTTCCTATGGACGCAGCTAGGCCAAAGCTGCCGCTCGACTAGGTGACGGCGACCGACAGCGCCTGGCCGTTTAGAGCCTTCTACGAAATTTCCCTAAAGCGAACATGTGCAAGAAAATAATTTTCTTCTCACGAGTGCTACGCCCGAGTTTGCACTCACCGCACTTTGGCCGGCGGCACCCAGCAATCGCGCTTCACCATCACCGCTGCGAACAAATCCGATATCAGCAATTCGTCCAGCCACCATTGCAATCGCACATAATGACTTGCTGCAAACCACGCTTTATCGACGGCAACGAACTGGCGAATGAACGGGAAAATTGCCATATCGGCAATGCTCAAACGAGCACCAGACAGATACGCCTGCGCTCCAAGCAAGCTCTCCAGATGCTGCAGAAACTCTTCCGCCTGCTGGCGATAACGGACGGCCGGATGTTCCGGGTAGCGATCGGCGTATTTGTAACGATCGAGCCAGAATTTGAATGGCCCATCGTTAGTGTCGATCAACGTTTTCGCAGAATCCGAAAGCGCTTTCTCGCCTTGCAGCCACTGCTGCGGATCGTTCTGCGCAAGCGCCCACAGCATGATGTCGAGGCTCTGCTCGATCACGCGGCCATCGACCAGTTGCAATACCGGCACTGTGCCCTTCGGCGAGATGGCCAGCATGGCCTGAGGTTTGTTACGCAGGGTGATTTCGCGATGCTCGACGGAAATTCCACTGACGGCAATCGCCAGCCGCGCCCGCATCGCGTAGGGACAGCGGCGAAAGGTGTAGAGAATCGGAAGCGCGGCGGCGGGCATACTTTTCGGCAGCGTGGGCTCGGGTCTAGCGGCTTGGGCGAGTCAGATATTTCAGTAGGCAGGTTACATTCGCGCCTGCAGCAATTGATCTTCGATTAATTGCCAATCCAGTTTTTCACGATGAATAATTTCCAGCAGGTTTTCATGATCACCCGCTGTTTCAGTAATGCTCAAAACGCCATCGGCGTGATTGAAAACAAACGTGGTATCGCCGCTTTTCAGCACTCCTTTAAGGCGGTCGACGGGTAGGCCCATCATCAAGCCAAATAAACGTCCCTGATCGAAGCGGATATGGTCGGCGAACAACCAGCCGCAACTGAAATAACCGTCGCCCGTATTTTCGCGGCGTGCGAATTCTTCGTCATCGCGCAATTCGATTGGCTCCGGCAACGTCGATGGCAATTCGAGCAGGCTGGGTTTGCGCGGCGGGATTGCGGGTGCAACGCGCTGGCCACCGTGTGCCAGATCGAGCCAGTCGAGCGGGAACTCTCCCTGCGTTGCCCAGCCGATGCGTTGTTTCGGCGGCACGTAGTCCTGCGTAAAAATGTCGAAACGGTCTTGATCTTCAGCACTGCAAAGATCGGTTTTGTTGGCGACGATGACATCGGCAATGGCGAGCTGGTCGCGAAATATCGGATGCTCGAGATAACGCGGATCGTTCAGTTTGCGTGGATCGACCAGCGCGATGATGGCGCGCAGGTCGAGCACGTCACCATAAAACTCGCCGGTCAGCGTGTCGACCAATGCCTGCGGATGGCCAAGACCGGTGGTTTCGATCAGCAAGCGATCCGGTTTGGTTTTCGCAATCAGGGTATTGAGTGCGACTTTCATCGGCAGACCGGCAACGCAGCACATGCAACCGCCGGCGACTTCGCGAATTTCCGCACCACTGCCAAGCAGCAAGGCGCCGTCGATACCGACTTCGCCAAACTCATTAACCAGTACCGCCCACCGTTCCCGCATAAGGGCCTGGTTTTGTCGCAGCAGTTCGAGGATGGCAGTGGTTTTGCCAGTGCCGAGAAAACCCGTGATCAGATGGGTGGGAATCCGTTTGCGCATCGCGCCGTCAACACAATCAGTTGGCAAAAATCACGGATTTTTCCAGCGGCTCGCGCACGGTGCGAGTGGTGTTCGCCGGCGCGTTGGGATCCGCGTAGCCAAATGACATGCCGAACAGGATACCGAGATGATCCGGGATATTGAGCACTGCGCGCACCGGGCCGGGGTGTTGTCCCAGTGCGCCCTGCATACACGTGGCGATACCGGCATCGGCCATCAGTAGTGCCAGGCTTTGGGCATAAATGCCGAGATCGACGGCACCGCGCAGGCCGAGTGATTTATCCATTGTAAAAAATGCCACGTGGGGCGCGTCGAAGAACGACCAGTTGCGCAGCATGGCTTTATCGCGGGCCTCGCGATCCTTGCGGTCGATGCCGAGTGCGCCGTACAACGCAGAAGCCGAGCCGAACTGCCGCTCGCGCAATTCGCCTTCGTATTTCAGCGACCAATCGAATTCCGGCACTGCCGGCTTGCCCGCGGCGATATCTGCCAACAATTTTTCTTGCAGAGCCTGCTTGGTGTCGCCCGATACCACATAAACCTGCCAGGGCTGCACATTGCAGTTGGATGGCGCCAACTGCGCCGCGGTGAAAGTACGTTGTATTAAATCGCGCGGCAGGGGTGTGGAGAGAAAAGCACGGGTGGAAACGCGTTTTTGCAGGGCGGTGATGACAGACATGGGGGACGGTGCTTCAGGTAGCCAGTGGAATGGCTGCAGTCTAACGCAGCGGGTAGGTGAATTCGAGCAAAGGTGAAGTCACTGCCCGTAATATCGCCGCCGAATTCGGCGATCGCAACATTCGCGCGAATGCCATTTTCCCGGGCCTGATTCGCACCGAGTCGTCGCGGCCGTTCTATGAAAATGCGGAACGACTGCGCACTGCGGTACAAAAAATCCGATCAGACAAACGTATTGGCGAACCCGATGATATCGCGGCGAGCAACAAGCAGCAGCAAGCGATCAACGGTGAAACGAATAGCAGTGATGCGTATTCCCGAGATCGTACCTATTCATATAACGCTGACTCATGCCGTAGCCGATCGCGCCAGTACGCCCTGAAATGGACAGGTAGTTGGTTCCAGAGAGTTTCCGCCAAATACTACATAAACCACCTGGAGCCCTTGTGGCTCCATGCAGCGATTGCTCAGCGATACGACCGCCGCGATGGATTCCCCGAAAACCAGGGCCGCGCATCAGTTGCGCGGAGTTAATCCACGCCTGATAGGCGTCCGTGGGGCATAGCGCT
>JBEVMI010000049.1:0-3519 GCA_040508685.1 Spongiibacteraceae bacterium | reverse complement strand
TTCACTTCGGCACCTCGTTCTTCTCCGCCGCTGGCGGTGGTGACCCGGTTCTGTTCCAGCACATCTTCTGGTTCTTCGGTCACCCCGAGGTCTACATCATCATTCTGCCGGGCTTCGGTGTGGTGTCGCAGGTCATTCCGACCTTCTCCCGCAAGCCGCTGGTCGGTTATGCCTCGATGGTATACGCGACCGCGTCGATCGCCTTCCTGTCGTTCATCGTGTGGGCCCACCACATGTATACCGTGGGCATGCCGATCGCGGGCGAGCTGTTCTTCATGTACGCGACCATGCTGATCGCGGTGCCGACCGGCGTGAAGGTGTTCAACTGGATCACAACGCTGTTCAAGGGTTCGCTGACCTTTGAAACGCCGATGCTGTTTGCGATCGCGTTCGTGTTCCTGTTCACCGTCGGCGGCCTGTCGGGCGTCATGTTGTCGCTGGCTCCGGTCGACTTCCAGTACCACGACTCGTATTTCGTCGTCGCGCATTTCCACTACACCATGGTGGCCGGTGCAATCTTCTCGATGTCCTGTGCGGTGTATTACTGGTTGCCGAAGTGGACCGGCAAGATGTACAACGAAACGATGGGCAAGGCGCAATTCTGGATTTCGTTCCTCGGCTTCAACCTGACCTTCTTCCCGCAACATTTCGTCGGTCTGGCCGGTATGCCGCGTCGTATTCCGGATTACGCACTGCAGTTCTCGGACTTCAACATGATGTCGTCGATTGGTGCGTTCATCTACGGCGCCAGCCAGTTGATGCTTGGCTTCAACGTTATCCGCACGATCGTCGCGGGCAAACCGGTCAGCGATCCGAAAGTGTGGGACGGTGCGCAAGGTCTGGAGTGGACGGTACCGACACCGGCGCCGTATCACACTTTCAGCACGCCGCCGCAAGTCAAGTTCGACCACCATTAGATAGTTGACCATTCGCGCCGGGCAGTGACCGGGCGCGAATGTCACGAGAGGCCACCATGTCCGATCAACGTATCAGCAGAACTGTTGCCAAGTTGTCGGTTGTGGTCGTCGGTATGTTTGCATTTGTGTTCGTCGTGATGGTGCCGCTGTACAACACCTTCTGCGAGGTGTTCGGTCTCAACGGCAAATACAGCGGCAAACAATACGAGGTGGTACAGACCAAAGTCGACGAGACCCGCAAAGTCCGCGTGGTATTTGTGGCCAGTCGCGCTGAGGGAATGCCGTGGGACTTCCATCCGCACGCGGTCGATATTCAGGTGCATCCGGGCGCAGTCAATAACATTGCCTATTACGCGAAGAATGTGACGGGCAAGGATATGGTTGCGCAGGCGGTGCCGAGCTTCGTACCTCCGCGTGCGGCGCAATACTTCCACAAGACCGAATGTTTCTGCTTCAACCGGCAGCCGCTGGTTGCTGGCGGTGAAGCTGATCTGGCACTGCAATTTATCGTCGATCAGGATTTGCCTGCGGATATCACGGAAATCACTCTGTCCTACACCATTTTCGATGTGACCGATCGCGAAACCAAGAAACCGGTCGCGGCGCGTTGATGGTTATACGTAAAAACAGTATCTAGAAAATTTCTCGCCAAGAGAGAACGTGGAGATAAAACATGGCAGGTCAAGGTACTCCCAGTACTCAAGGTCATGGTACTGCTGGTCACGGTGCAACAGAGCACGAACATTATTACGTGCCCGATCAGAGCCGGCTGGCCATCTGCGCCGCATTTGGTTTGTTCCTGAGCGTCTATGGTGCAGCGCATGTGATCAACGATCACAAGGCCGGCATCGATAGTGCGAGCTCGACCTTCTGGCTCGTCGCCGGTCTGGGCGTGTTCCTGGTTACGCTGTTCGCGTGGTTCCGCACCACCATCCTGGAAAATCGCGCCGGCATGAACAGCCGCCAGCTGAAACATTCCTATGTGATCGGCATGCAGTGGTTCATCTTTTCCGAGGTGATGTTCTTCTTCGCTTTCTTTGGCGCGCTGTTCTACATCCGCACTCTCGCCGGCCCCTGGCTGGGCAGCGAAGGCGACAAGGGCATGAACCATCTGCTGTGGGGCGATTTTAAATATGCCTGGCCGCTGATGGAAACGCCGCAGCAGGCCGTCGGCGGCGTCAGTGGCCAGCCCATCGCCAACAACGGCGTGTTCACCGGTCCGGAGCGCAATCTGTCGTTCCCGGGTTGGAGCAACATGCTGCATTGGTTGCCGTTGTGGAACACCATCGTGCTGCTCAGCTCCAGCTTCACGGTTCATCTCGCACACATGGGCCTGAAGGAAAACAACCGCGCCAAGCTGAAGCTGTGGCTCGGCATCACGCTGGCTCTGGCCGCTCTGTTCGTGTTTCTGCAGTACATGGAATACCACGAAGCCTTTAACGAATACGGCCTGACGCTGCATTCCGGTGTGTATGGTTCGACGTTCTTCATGTTGACCGGCTTCCACGGTTTCCACGTGATGATGGGTGCCGTCATCCTGCTGGTGCAGTTCCTGCGCATCACCATGAAAAATCACTTCACGCCTGACGATCAGTTCGGCTTTGAGGCGGCATCGTGGTACTGGCACTTCGTCGATGTGGTGTGGGTTGGTCTGTTCCTGTTTGTCTATATCCTGTAAATACAAAAAAGCCCCGCCTTGTTAAGGCCGGGGCTTTTCTATTTCCATAGCTGGCGTTTGATGCGAGAGGCCAAACGACTGTTGGAGCTGGCCTCAGGGGGTGGTGTGTTCGGTTGCGGGTTGAGTCGGCGTAAAGTGCCGGGCATCCCACGGTGCATTCGATCCGAGGCGACCGGTATAAACACCAAAAATCAAAAATCCCATCAGCAGTGCCGCCAGAATCAGGCGTACCGTGAGCGAATGCCAGGTGCGTCGCGTGGTGCCGCGATCTTTCATCAGAAATACAAAGCCGCTGACAAGACTCGCCAGCAGGGCGATGAACAGAAATACGATAACGACTTTGATCCACATACTTGCGCGCTCCAGGGCACATTCGGGGCGGGGTTTTCAGGCGGGCCGCCAGTATACATTGCAGGTAATGTAGCGCTGCGGTCTGGTGCCTCCATCATCAATCGCACACGGCCACCATCGATTGCGCGCAGGCGCGAAGGTTCGCTATCAATCTCGTCATGACTCGCACTTCCTTCACCTGGCATCTGCACTGGCCGACCACATTGTTTGTGTTCGCGCTGTTGCCATGCCTGTTCGGGTTGGGCTTCTGGCAATTGCATCGCGCCGACGAAAAGCGACTGTTGCAACAGCAGTTCGACGCATTGCTCGCGGCGCCGCCACTCGACGCCATGGCGTTGAGTGATGCAGCTGCGGCCTACACGCGCGTGCAGCTGGTCGGGGTCTTCGACGATGCGCACAGTTTTCTGCTGGATAATCGCGTGTCGCGCGGCCGCGTAGGCTACGACGTGCTGACGCCTTTTATACCTGCGGGGCAGCCGCGAACGCTGTTCGTCAATCGCGGCTGGATCGCTGGGGATCCGGCGCGGCTGGTGCGTCCAGTGCCCCCGCCGGTGCCCGGCACGGTGACCTTGC
>JBEVMI010000020.1:0-4205 GCA_040508685.1 Spongiibacteraceae bacterium | reverse complement strand
AATTGCCGCTTGCCTCAGGCTGCGGCCCTGCGTATTTTCTCGCCCATCCAAATTTCGAATCTCGATTGCCAGCAGATCGATTTCCAACTAGTGCATCGGAGTTTAACCATGTCTGCTCTCACCGCACCGCAGGACATCGCTGCGCCAATCACCCGGCCCGCCGAACCGTTGATTTCATGTGTGATCCCCGCTTACAACGAAGCGGAAAATCTGAGGCTGCTGATTCCAGTTCTGACACAAACCCTGCGAACACTGTCGCCACGTGTCGAAATTCTGGTCGTGGATGACGGCAGCACTGACAACACTGCAGCAACCGCCTTTGCGTTGGCCACCGAGTATCCGGTGAAATGCCTGCTGCTATCGCGCAATTTCGGCAAGGAAAATGCCCTGACAGCGGGTATCGATGATGCGCGCGGCGATCTTGTGATTCTGATGGACGCCGATGGGCAGCATCCTCACGCGATGATTCCGCAGTTTTTTGCGCACTGGCAACAAGGCTACGAGATGATTTATGGCGTGCGCGCGAATCGCGACGACGAGAGTTTCTGGAAACGGCAATTCACGCACTGGTTCTACAAAGTGCTGCGCCGCGCCTCCCGCGTACCGATCCAGCCTGACGCTGGGGACTTCCGTATGCTGGATCGCAAGGTAATCGAATCGCTACGCACACTGCCGGAGCGCTCGCGGTTTATGAAGGGACTGTACGCGTGGGTAGGGTTTCGCAGTATCGGCCTCCCTTTCGAGGTGGCCGAGCGTAGCGTGGGGACATCCACATTCAATCTCCGTCGCCTGACCCGGCTCGCTATTCTCGGACTGGTATCGTTCACAGATTTGCCGCTGCGCATGTCGACGTTGATCGGTCTGGGCATTTCAATGATCAGCATTTTATACGGCAGTTACGAATTGATCCGTACAGTTCTCACGGGCAGCGATGTGCCTGGCTGGGCCACATTAGTCGTCGCCGTCACCTTTCTCAACGGTGTGCAGCTAATGGCCATCGGCGTCGTGGGCGAATACATTGCGCGAATATTCAACGAAGTCAAAGGTCGGCCCAACTATGTCGTTGCGCGCCGCATCGGCTACGACGCCAAAGACGGAGAAATACATCAGTGATTGCACAACTCGCACGCTTCGGAGTCGTCGGTGTCGCTGCCATGTGCGTGCACTGGCTGGTCGTGCGCCTGCTGGTGCCGGCGGGGATGGCACCATTGCTTGCCAACGTGGTCGGCTTCGGTGTCGCTTTCAACATCAGCTATTTCGGTCATCGCAATTGGACCTTTGCCAGCGACAGTGCACACCGCGCCACCTTCTGGCGTTTTCTGACGGTGGCGCTGACCTCGTTCGCGCTGAATGAAGCGCTGTACTCCGTGCTGCTGCAATTCATGGATTACAGCCTCGCACTCGCGATCGTACTGGTAGCAGTCTCGGTGCTGACGTTCATACTGAGCAAACTCTGGGCATTTCGTCATCCACCACAACCTTCCATTTCCCCCGATCAATCTTCCGTTGAGTGAAGCGAGCGCACCGCATGAAAGCGATCATCCTGTGCGCCGACGATTACGCACTCAACCCTGCGGTTGACGCCGGCATCCTGCAACTGGTGGAAATGGGCCGTCTCTCCGCCGTTGGCTGCATGACCGAATCACCACGCTGGCTCGATCACCACAACCGCCTGCCGGCACTGCGCGACCGCATCGATATCGGCCTGCACTTCAATCTCACCCAGAGTTTCGGCGCCGGCCGAAATTCGGAGATGGAGAAACAACCGCTGCCTTCCATTTTGCGCGGCGCCCTGCTCGGGACATTGCCGCTACAAGCCATCGCCGACAGCCTGCACGCGCAACTGGATCGATTTGAAAGCGTGATGGGCGATGCTCCGGATTTTGTCGACGGCCACCAGCACGTACATATTTTTCCGCGCATTCGCCAGACCGTGCTGGAAACACTGGCGCGCCGCTATCGCCTGCGTCGACCGTGGCTGCGACAGGTCAACCCCACCCTCACTCGCGGACCCGACTGGCACAAACGCGCACTGCTGGCGCTGTTAAATTGGCGTTTCGCCGCAACCGCTCAACAACTCGGGTTTGCCTGTAACCAGAGTTTCACCGGGATTTATTCGCTGCTGCCGGAAGCCGATTTTCCCGCACTGATGCGGCAATGGCTGGCTGATGCCAGCGCTGGTGAACTGCTGATGTGTCATCCCGGCCAAGCGGTCGCGGACAGCGAAAAAAAAGCGGCCGCGATTGCCGATGACATCGCCATGACGCGCCCACGCGAACTGGCGTGGCTGGCCAGCCCCGAATTCGGCGAACTGCTGTCGCGCCAACAGATATCTCTTGTGCGCTTCCGCGACCTTGCCCCGCAAACCGCCCGGTGAACCGGCCAAGTACCTCGCTATCAGCGATCAAGCGCAAATAAATCGAGCTGATTCTCGCGACCGCTGTCGAGCCGCACACCAACCCCGAGCAATCGGATCGGCCGCTGCAAACGCGCGAATGCCTGCGCGCACAACGGCTCGAAATCCTGTATCGACAATCCCGTGGCCGCGCGTTCGATCGTGGTCTGGCGGAAATTGTCCGACTTGAGCTTCAGCATCAACTGCAACACGGGCCGTTCGCTCAACCCACGCATGCGTTCCTGCAAACGCTCCAGCAGTGGCGGCAATGCCGCCATACACGCCGCGAACGTTGGCAAATCGGTTTCAAACGTGCGCTCGACCGACACCGATTTGCGCTCGCGATGCGGTGAAACAGTTCGCTCATCGATCCCTTGCGCCAGTTCGGCGAGACGCTGCCCAAACCGACCGAACCACTTCACCAATTGCAGCGGTTCGACTGCACGCAGATCCGCACAGGTTTCAATCCCGAGCTTTTGCATCCGCTCTGTCATCACACGACCGACGCCGTGCAAGCGCGTTACCGGTAAATCACGAACAAATGCATCGACCTGATCGGGTCGAATCACAAATAAACCATCGGGTTTACGCCATTCACTGGCGATCTTGGCGAGAAACTTGTTGGGCGCCACCCCCGCCGAAATCGTAACCCCCACTTCCGCTGCAACCCGCTGTCGCAGCTCGCGAGCGATATTCGTCGCAGTGGTGCCAGACGCTGTATCCGTAACGTCGAGATAGGCCTCATCGAGTGCGAGCGGCTCCACCAGATCCGTGCAATCAAAAAAAATCTGGCGGATTGCAGCCGCGGCCTGGCGATAACGCAGCATATCGGGCGGTACGATCAGCAAATCCGGGCACAGACGCAACGCATGCGACGACGCCATTGCCGAACGCACACCGAATGCTCGCGCTTCGTAGTTGCACGTAGCAATCACACCGCGACTGTTGGGACGACCGCCAACAGCGAGCGGTCGACCACGCAAACCGGGATCATCACGCATCTCCACCGCCGCATAGAAACAATCACAATCGCAGTGAATGATCTTGCGCAGCCGCTGCCGGTACCGTTCAGCCATCGTCTCACCCCGGTTTTGGGCCTTGTTTCAGGCCTTTTTTGCACCGTCATCAGCACCCGTAACGGCTTCAAACTGCGTCTGCTGTGCCGGTGTAGCCGCGCTCTGATAACGCATCTTCCACTCCGAATAGGGCATGCCGTAGACATATTCACGCGCCTGTTCGTAGTCTACCGACTCGCCAATTTCCGTCGCTGCAGCCGCGTACCACTTCGCTAAACAGTTCCGACAGAAGCCTGCGAGGTTCATCAGATCAATATTTTGCACCTCTTTGTGCTCGTCCAAATGTCGAAGCAAATGCCTGAAAACGGCGGCTTCGATTTGTTGCTGCTGTGTTTTATCCATTTCATCACCTCATCAAAAAGCCTTAAAACAAGGCATTTTTAAAAACCATTGCGCGATCGTGGTTACCCCTGCGCGTCATCAGACCACGTTTGCCTCTAATTTCCGGCCACTAATTGCGGTGCTGGCACACAAAAAATATTTCGCTAAATGCTTCTGAACAATGCAAAAACTGGAAATGCTGTTTATAATTCAACCGCGTTTGTTTGCTTCAATCCACCAAATCTACTTACAAGGATTCCATCATGGCAGCAGCGAAGAAGAAAGTTGCAAAGAAAGTCGCTAATCCGATCCCCGCATTGGAAAAGCAGATCAAGGCCCTCGAAGTGAAATTGGCAAAAGCCAAAACCAAACAGGCAGCAGCTGACAAGAAAGCTGCGGCGAAAGCCAAAGTA
>JBEVMI010000012.1:0-5506 GCA_040508685.1 Spongiibacteraceae bacterium | reverse complement strand
CGCCGGCGACAACACGCGCCTTGATCATTGCGTAACGTTCCCAGTCGCGCCCCTGATCCTGGTAGTACTCTTCCATTGCGTCGAAATTCAGCACCAGCGCGCCGCTCTCGCCGTAGGGGCGCAGGCGCATATCGACGCGAAACACAAAACCGTCTGCCGTGAGTCGGTCCAGCGACTGGATCAGGCGTTTGCCAAGATGCGAAAAAAACTCCTGATTGTGGATGCTGCGCGGGCCATCGCGCTTTTCTTCAGAAACAGTATGGCCGCTGGCCGGATACGCAAAAATCAAATCGATATCGGAAGAAAGGTTCAGCTCGCGCGCGCCGAGTTTTCCCATCCCCAGCACCACCAGCTGCTGCGCCGAACCATCGGCGGAGGTGGGTACGCCGAATTCGGCCGCAAGCGCGGTGTAGTGAAAATCCAGCGCCTTCTGGATGCACACTTCAGCGACACGGGTGATGTCGGCCGTGGTCGCGGCCATATCGCAGAGTCGATTGAAATCGCGCCACAGAATGCGCAGATATTCGCGATTGCGAAATTGCCGCAACGCTCGATCAAGATCGTCGGCCGTTTGCGCACGCGCGATGAAAGCGCCCAACCTTTCACGCCATTCGGAATCGGCCAGCGCCCGTTTCAGATCGCCATCGCGCTGCAACGTCAGCAGCCAATCGGGATATCGGCGACATATCTGAGCGCAGAATTGGCTACCGGCAAAAAGTTTTAGCAGCGGTGCGGCGAATGCCGGATCGGACAATAACGCGACGTAGTCTGCGCGCTGCGTTTCATTGCACGCTTCGAGCAGGCTGTCGATGGCGAGCTGGACATCGCGCTGAAGAATTGCAGGAAGTTGTTCAATAATTATTTCGGATATTAAATTCAATCGAGGTCTCCTTACCGCAGACCAAAACGATTTTCACCGCGGACATGGACATATGTAATCAATACAGCTCAACGATCCCAACTTCCGTATCTTCGAGTTGCTCAATGAGGCCATCTGCGCCGATTAATGCATCCAGCACCTTCTGATTGGAGCAATCCCCCATATTCAACAGAATAATCTTTGGAGGAAAACCGAAAACCTGTAGCAACTGGCGAAAATCATCATCGCGACTCACGATGATGAAATCATTCGCTTTCGCAAATCCCCAAACATCAAGATCGTTGCTCTTTTCCAAATTGAGAAGTGTAATTTGGCTGGAACCGGGAAATCTGTCTTGTAATGCAGGCACAATTCGACGTGACAGATTTTCATCGAGCAACAGCTTCATGCCGCCCGAATCCATGCCGCATGTTTGGCGTTATCTGCCGCAAAAGCTAAACAGGCGAGAATGTCCTCACGCGTCAATTCTGGATAATCCAATATTATCTCGTCGGGAGACATGCCAAGCGCCAGCCAGCCCAGCACGTCCTGCACGGTAATTCTCAACCCGCGGATACAGGCTTTGCCTCCCCGCTTACCCGGCTCAAGGGTGATATACGATTTGTAGTCCATCATTTAGCTCCCGACCCACCTCGACCAATCATGCCTTATTCTGCGCCGCCGGTGCCACCCGCATCACTTCTTCGATCGTGGTATCGCCCGCCGCCACTTTATGCGCGCCGGATAAACGCAGCGTGTGCATGCCTTCTTTCATGGCCTGTCGGCGCAGCGGATCGAGGCCGACGTTTTCGCTGACCAGGTCCTGCACTGCTTCGCTCATCAGCAGGATTTCGTAAATGCCCTGGCGGCCGAAATAGCCGGTGTTGCGGCATTCGAGACAGCCGACTGGCTGATAACCCATTTTCGGTGGCGCGGCTTTCCACGGCGACACCAGTTGTTGCCACGCCTTTTCGTCGACCGGCCCCGGCTTCTTGCAATGCGGGCAGAGTGTACGCACCAGCCGTTGCGCCATCACACCGAGCACAGTTGCCTTCAACAAATAACTCGGCACGCCCAGCTCTAACAGACGCGTTATGGCGCTCGGCGCATCGTTGGTGTGCAGCGTCGACAACACGAGGTGGCCGGTCAGCGCCGCCTGGATCGCCATCTCCGCGGTTTCGAGATCGCGGATTTCGCCGATCATGATGATGTCCGGGTCCTGCCGCAGCAGCGCGCGGACGCCGGATGCAAAATCCAGCTCGATGTTGTGTTGCACCTGCATCTGGTTGAACGAATCCTCGACCATTTCGATCGGGTCTTCGATCGTGCAGAGATTCACTTCCGAGGTCGCGAGTTGTTTCAGGCTCGAATACAACGTTGTGGTTTTGCCGGAGCCGGTCGGGCCTGTGACCAGCACGATGCCGTTGGGTTTGTTGATCATGCCCTGCCAGCGCGCGTAGTCCTCGTTTTCGAGACCGAGTTGCTGGAACGTGCGCAGCAGGACGTCGGGATCGAAAATCCGCATCACCATTTTTTCGCCGAATGCCGTCGGCAACGTCGACAGCCGCAATTCGACCTCATTGCCTTCGGGGCTGACGGTTTTCAGGCGACCATCCTGCGGGCGGCGTTTTTCGGCGACATTCATGCGGCCGAGAATCTTGACGCGCGCGACCACCGCCATCGTTACCTGCGCCGGCAATTCATAAACGTTGTACAACACGCCGTCGATACGAAAACGGACATGACCGACATCGCGGCGCGGCTCGATATGAATATCCGACGCGCGCTGGTCGAACGCGTACTGCAACAGCCAGTCGACGATATTGACGATATGCGAATCGTTGGCGTCCGGATCTTTGAGGCTGCCGAGTTCGAGCAACTGTTCGAAGTTGGTGACCGCCGTGCTGCGCGTTTCGCCGGCATTGGCGCCGCGCACGGATTTCGCGAGTGAATAAAATTCGACGGTGTAACGATCGAGGTCGGTCGGTTTCAGCAGCACGCGGCGGATCGGCCGTTTCAGCACGTGTTCGAGATTCATCTCCCACTTGCCGATGAATGGCTCGGCACTGCCGATGGTGACGCGCTCGGGCGTGACATCCAGCGCGAGAATTTTGTGGCGCTGCGCGAACGCGAATGACATCACCTCGGTGACGGCGGTGACATTGATCTTGAGCGGGTCGATATGCACCCACGGCTGCTGCACGCGTTTGCCGAGCCACTCCAGCAAGGCTTCAGCGGTCAGAAATTTGCCGGGGCTGGCGAGATCCTGGGGTTTCTGCGCGGCAATCCACTCAATCGGGTGCAGCTTGGCTTCCTCGCCGAAACGCGGCACGCGGATAATCCGATCGGCATCGTCGCCGGTGATGCGACCGTCGCGCAGCAATTCGTCGAGCAGCCAGCGATTGTCCAGCGTGCGGTCGGTCGGCAACGCGGTCATCTGCACCATGAATTAATCCTGCGGTGGAACGGAGAAAGAAGGGGTGATAGCTAATCGGCAACAACTAATCAGTAATTACGGCCCGGGCAATTATGGTTCGACAGTGGACGACTAGCCAGTTCATCGGCGCGGGTTGTGATGTGCTCTGACTCGCGGCGTAGAATGCGGGCATCCCTTCCGCAAGGATTTGCTCATGCGCGCACCGCTGCCGGGTTTGTTCGAGATGCTGACCGCGCTGGTGGCTGTGCCGTCCGTCAGCTGCAGCACGCCGCAGTTCGACATGAGCAATCGCGGTGTCGTCGACTTGCTCGCGCAGTGGCTGCAGGCGCTCGACTTTGCAGTGCAGATCATTCCCATCGACGGCCAGCCCCTGAAGGCCAACCTGATCGCGACGCGCGGCTCCGGGCCCGGCGGCCTGGTGCTGGCGGGTCATACCGACACCGTGCCTTACGACACCCATAGCTGGTCGCAGGACCCATTCACGCTGACCGAACGCGACCAGCGCTGGTACGGCCTCGGCGCCACCGATATGAAAGGCTTTTTCCCGGTCGTGCTCGCCGCGATCCAGAGTTTCGGCAAGATCGAATTCCAGCAACCGCTGATCGTGCTCGCCACCGCCGATGAAGAATCCTCGATGGACGGCGCCAGACAACTGGTCGACCAGGGTCAGCCGAAAGCCCGCTTTGCAGTCATCGGTGAACCCACCGACCTCAAACCCGCGCGTCTGCATAAAGGCATGATGATGGAATCGCTGATCCTGACCGGGCGCAGCGGCCACAGCTCCGACCCCGCCCTCGGCATCAACGCGCTGGAAGCGATGACCGACGCCATCGGCGAGCTGCGCGCGTTTCGCAGCGAATTGCAAAGCCGCCATCGCAACCCGGCGTTTCACGTCGAAGTGCCGACCCTCAACCTCGGCTGCATCCACGGTGGCGACAACCCCAACCGCATCTGCGGCGAATGCGAGCTGCACTTCGATCTGCGGCCGCTACCGGGCATGGATATTCGCGAACTGCGCACGACGATCGCACAGCGCCTGCAGCCGCTCGCCGACAAACATCGCGTCAACATGCAATTGCGCGCGCTGTTTCCCGGCATACAACCGTTCGAACAGCGCGCCGATTCGCCGCTGATTCAGGCCGTCGAACAACTCACTGGCCATACCGCCGGCAGTGTCGGTTTCGCGACCGAAGCGCCATTCATGCAGGCTTTGGGTATGGATACCGTGGTATTCGGCCCCGGCTCGATCAATCAGGCGCATCAGCCCGATGAATATATCGATACCGCACAGTTGAAGCCCGCCATTGCGGCCATTACCGGTCTGATTCAGAAGTTCTGTTTATAGGTCTTTGTGTCTGGGCTTGACTGGTTCTGTGCCACGGGCGCGGCGGCATCTGTTTTTGCGCGAGCCTCTGCTCCTATTGGGGAGGTCGCGGTGGCCCGCGCAAAAACAAATCCCACCACACCCCGATAGCCCGGTAGAAGATTCCGCCGAGTTTCGGTGTGGGGATGGGCCTCGCTTACTGCCCAAGCTTGTACCGACCGGGTTTTTCTCCGCACAATGCGGCTTCTTTTGAACACGAAGAAAAATCACCGTGAACAACGCAACGACCCCGCCCCCCGCGACCTCCACCAACCGCGACTACATCAAGTGGTTTCGGAATTCGGCGCCCTACATCAACGCCCACCGCGGCAAAACCTTCGTGCTGATGTTCGGCGGCGAAGCGATCGAACACCCGAACTTTGCCACCATCATTCACGATATCGCGTTGCTCAACAGCCTCGGCGTACGCCTCGTGCTGGTCCACGGCGCGCGCCCGCAAATCGAAGCGCGCTGCGCGCTGCGCCAGATCGCACCGAAATTTCACCACGACCTGCGCATCACCGACGCGCCGACGCTGGAATGCGTGAAGGACGCCGCCGGCAGCCTGCGCGCACATATCGAAGCCCTGCTGTCGATGGGACTGGCGAACTCGCCGATGCACGGCGCGCAGATGCGGGTGACTTCAGGCAATTTCGCGATCGCACGACCGCTGGGCATTCTCGACGGCGTCGACTTCTGCAACACCGGCGAAGTGCGCCGCATCGATGCCGAAGGCATCAACCGACAGTTACAACTCGGCGCGATCGTGCTGCTGTCGGCGATCGGCTATTCGCCCACCGGCGAAATCTTCAACCTCGCCTATGAAGACGTGGCGACACAGACTGCG
>JBEVMI010000469.1:0-4279 GCA_040508685.1 Spongiibacteraceae bacterium | reverse complement strand
AACTCCACGGGCGCGATCACCCTCAACGGCGACGACGTCACCAAATTGTCCACGCAGCAGCGCCGCGCAGGCGGCATCGGGTACATCGCCGAGGACCGCCAGAACGACGGCCTCGTACTCGCCTTCAGCCTGTGGGAGAACGCCGCGCTCGGGCACCAACGCGTCAAACCGTACGGCAAGGGCTTCTGGATCGACCGCGCCGGTGCCCGGCGCCGGACCGCGCAGATCATCGACAGCTTCGACGTCCGCACGCCGGGGCCCGAGGTGCCGATCTTCACGCTGTCGGGAGGCAACCAACAGAAGCTGATCGTCGGGCGGGAGATCACTGCCGACCCGTCCATGCTCATCGCCTCGCATCCCACCCGCGGGATCGACGTCGGCGCGCAGGCGATGATCTGGGACATCCTCCGCGGTGCCCGCAGCAACGGTCTGGGCACGTTGCTCGTGTCAGCCGATCTCGAGGAGCTGATCGGGCTGTCGGACCGCCTGCTCGTCATGCTCCGGGGCCGTGTCGTCGCCGACCTCGATCCGGCGACGGTCACGCCGGCCGATCTCGGGTCGTACATGACCGGGGCGCGAACGGAGGCGTCCTGATGTTCGAGCGGATCTGGCGGGCCTCGCTCGCTCCGTTGGCAGCGGCGGCCGCGGCGATCATCATCTCGTCGATCGCGCTCCTGATCTCCGGGAACAGCCCGATCGACGCGTTCAAGGAAATGTGGCAGACGATCGACTCGCTGGCCATTACCGACTGGCCCGCCGCCGAACGGCCGCGGGAAAAACTGCTGGCGCGCGGGCCGCAGGCATTGTCCGACGCCGAATTGCTGGCGATTTTTTTGCGCACCGGTGTCACCGGCAAAACCGCGGTCGACCTGGCGCGCGACCTGCTCGATCAATTCGGCGGGCTGCGGCCACTGCTCGAAGCGGAAGCCAAAACCTTCTGCGCGGCGCACGGTCTCGGCCAGGCCAAATACGCGCAGTTGCAGGCGGTGCTGGAAATGGCGCGACGCCATCTGGCGGAAACGCTGGAGCGCGGCGATGCGCTGACCAGCCCGGAGCTGACCCGTCGTTATCTGCGCCTGCAACTGCAGCACGAAGTGCGCGAGGTTTTCGCGGCGCTCTATCTCGATAGCCAGAACCGCGTACTGGCATTTGAACGGCTAGCGCTGGGCACCATCGACAGCGCGGCGGTATATCCGCGCGAAGTGCTGCGCCGCTGCCTGCACCACGGCGCTGCCGCCGTGATCTTCGCCCACAACCACCCGAGCGGCATCGCCGAACCCAGCCAGGCCGACCGCCGCATCACCGATCAATTGCGCGCAGCCCTCGCGCTGGTCGACATCCGCGTGCTCGACCATATCGTGGTTGGCGCCGGTTGTTGTACCTCGTTCGCCGAACGCGGCTGGCTGTAGGACCGGCAAGGACCCGTGCGGCCTCATCACTAAATGCGATGCCCGGAAACAGCGCGCGCGAGTAAGATGGCGTTATGCATATCTCGCCGCCCATCACCCCCGCGCTGGTCGACCCGTTCGGTCGCCAGATCAGTTATGTGCGGATATCGGTGACCGATCGCTGCGATTTTCGCTGTGTGTACTGCATGGCGGAAGACATGACTTTTCTGCCGCGCCGCGACATCCTCACGCTGGAGGAGCTCGCGCTGATCGGTCGCGCTTTTGTCGAACTCGGCGCGCAAAAAATCCGCCTGACCGGCGGCGAGCCGCTGGTGCGCAACAACGTGCTGGCGCTGGTCAATGAGCTGGGCGCGCTGCCGGGCCTGCGCGAATTGACGCTGACCACCAACGGCTCGCGCCTCGATAAATTTGCACAGCCGCTGCGCGACGCCGGTATGGATCGCATCAATATCAGCCTCGACAGCCTGCGCCCCGACCGTTTCCGTCAGATCACCCGCACCGGCAACCTCGCGGATGTACTTGCGGGCATTCGCGCCGCACAACACGCGCAATTTACGCGCATCAAATTAAATGCCGTGGTCATGCAGGGCCGCAACGACGATGAAATTCTCGACCTTGTCGAATTCGCACTCGGCGAAAATCTCGACCTCACATTTATCGAAGAAATGCCGCTGGGTGTTATCGACGAACACGACCGCGCGCTGAGTTTTTGTTCCAGCGACGACGTGCGTGCGCAAATCGAAACACGTCATACGCTCACCGCGTCCACCGAAAACAGCGGCGGGCCGGCACGTTACTTTCGTATCAGGGAAGGCCGAACCGCCCATAGTGAAACGCGCATCGGATTCATCTCGCCGCACAGCCACAACTTTTGCCATCTGTGCAACCGCGTGCGGGTCACCGTCGAAGGGCGTCTGCTGCTCTGCCTCGGCAACGAACATTCGGTGGATTTGCGCGCGGTAATGCGGGCGCAACCAGGCGATATCGACGCCGTAAAAAGCGCCATCATCGCCGCGCTGCCACTCAAACCCGAACGCCATCATTTCGATCTGCATCAACAGCCGCAGATATTGCGCTTCATGAATGCGACTGGCGGCTGAATCCGCTATTGAAGAAAAATCCCTCATGACCCGCGATGACGTTATTCACGCACTGCAGCTCACCCCCCATATCGAGGGCGGCTTTTTTCGCCGCACCTACGCCTCGACGCAGACCACGACCCGTGCGGACGGTGTTACGCGGCCGCTGCTGTCGTCGATTTTTTATATGTTGACCGCGGACCATCCGCGCGGCCGTCTGCATCGCAACCGCTCCGACATCCTGCATTACTGGCACGCCGGCGGCGCCCTGCGTTACTGGCTGGTCAAGCCGGACGGCGAGCTGGTGCAAGCGGTGCTCGGCCCGGATCTCGCCAACGCGCAGCAGCTGCAACTGCTGGTGCCGGGCGGATGGTGGAAAGCGACCGAACTGATCGCCGGCACCGAAGATTACGGCTTGCTGTCGGAAGCGGTGTGTCCGGGGTTTGATTTTGCCGATATGACGCTCGCCACCACGGCAGATATCGCGGCGACGCTGCCGCAACATCTCGACACGCTGCAGCCGTTCTGCGGCAGCTGACATGTCCCTTTTGTGATTTGCATCACATTTGCTTGAAGCACATCGGCAGCAGCTCCTATGATGGGCCTCCTCAAGCAAGCCCCTGTAATTTCCAGCCCGCACCCGCAGCGAGCCAAAACCATTATGACAACTTGGAACTACCGCGTTATCTGCAAGACCGCGCCGATTGCCGGCGATGCCGTCTATCAGATTTACGAGGTCTACTACCGGGAGGACGGCAGCATCGATTGCTGGACTCAGCAGCCGGTGGAGCCACTGGGTGTCAGCGAATCGCAACTGCGCAATGACATCCACGCCTTTCTCGCCGCGTTCCGCATGCCGGTACTGGCGGAGCGTCAACACCTCGGCAAAGTGGTGCTGGTTGAAGAAAAAGTGTCTGCCGGCCCCGATCTGCAGCGCGACTACCTCGGCCGTGTCAGCCGTGCTTCCGGCTATTTGTTTCAGGTCCTCGGCAACCATCTGCTGCTGTAACAGGATCCGGCGCTGCGGCGCGCCTACGACCAGCTCGAGCAAGCACTGTTGGCGCTGCGCGATCTGGCCGCACAACCGCTCTCCACCGACAGCGCCGCACAGGGCAAAACCGATAACAGCCAAACCCAGACGGCGGCGCTGTAGCTGCATTGAAGGGTTGCGCTGCAAAAATACGCTGGGAATTCCCAAAAAAACGGCGGCCTAAGCCGCCAAAAATCACAACGTGAGGAGTTGTGCGAGCCTGCGCGTACCGTTTAAACGTACGCGTCAGAAATAGGTTTAATCACAATTTCACCGGCCACTGGCTCAGTGGCGCAGCCAGCCCAGATAGCCGCAGTTTTCGATTTCATCTTCGGTGATGTTTTCGCTGCTCGCGATGAACTCCACCATGTCGTCGTTAAGGCAACCGAGGTGCGCGTTCTCGGGCATGCTCATCGCAATCGCCTGGTCGTAGTCGTGCGTGGACAGCGTGTCCAGCGGTGACAGATACGCCTGAAACTGCTCGTAGATTTCGCCGTAAATTTTCAATGCATCGGTGTACGCATGATCGACCGCTGCGCACGACGACAGCGCGGAAACACAGCCGGTGAGAGATTTCGGTGCAGCAAAGTCGTCTGCCGCGTCATCTTCTAGCATCCGGCCTTGCAGCTCAGCAGCCAGCACAGCCGTCACATCGATCGAAAGGTCCATCGAACCGATGCTGCCTTGTGTCATGATTGCCATTGTGATCACCTCTGTAAGTAGATAAATTTCCTGAGGAATCCACCCTTCTATGCACTGCA
>JBEVMI010000456.1:0-3239 GCA_040508685.1 Spongiibacteraceae bacterium | reverse complement strand
CCTGCGCATTCAAATCTTCGAGCGGGCCGAAAAACTCATAACGGATTTGTCCCTGCGGAATATTCAACTGTTGTGCGGTCCGGTAAATCGCACGCATGAAGGGTTTCGGTCCGAGGAAATACAGATCGACATCGCGGTCGTCCGGCAGTCGCGCGGCCAGCACTTCCGGCGTGATGAACCCGGTCGCGTGCGGTTGATCGCCGGCCAGCGCTTCGTTGTAGACAAAGTACGGTTGCACATTCGGATGCAGCGCGGCGATCTGCTCGACGTGCTCGCGAAACGCATGCGCATCGCTATTCAACGCGGCGTGGATAAACTCGATACGGCGACCGCTGGTGGCCGCGGCGTTGAGCATGCTGATCGCGGGCGTGATGCCGACGCCACCGGTGACCAGCACCAGCGGGCGCGCGCTTTCATGCTGGTCGCCGTGCAACACGAATTCACCGCAGGGCGCGAGCAGTTCGAGGGTGTCGCCCGCCTGCACGCGATTGTGCAGATAATTCGACGCCACGCCGTTGGGTTCGCGTTTGACGCTGATGCGGTAATACGGCTGGCCGGGTTTGTCCGACAGCGAATAACTGCGGCGCAATGCCTGGCCGTCGATCGTCATCAGCACGGTGAGATATTGGCCCGGCTGAAAATCCATGAGTTTGCCGCCGTCGACCGGCTCCAGATAAAACGACGTGATGACGGCACTCTCCGCCTGTTTGCGCGCGACGCGAAACAAACGCGGGCCACGCCAGCCGCCGGTGCGTGCGGCGTTGTCGCGATACACCTTCTCTTCGGCGGCGATCAGGATATCGGCGAGTTGCTGATACGCCTCGGCCCACGCGTTGATGATGTCGTCGGTGGCGGCGTCACCTAACACCTCTTTAATGGCGCGCAACAGACAGGCGCCGACGATCGGGTAATGTTCGGGCCGGATATCCAGCGCCGCGTGTTTTTGCACGATCACCGGCAGCGCATCCTTGAGCGCTTCGAGGCGTTCGATATGCGTGCCGTAAGCAATCACGGCGTTGGCCAGTGCGCGCGCCTGCGTGCCCGCGGCCTGGTGGGTCTGATTGAAATACGCCCGCACTTCCGGGTAGTCGCGAAACAGGATCGTGTAGAAGCGGGTGGTGATCTGCTCGCCGTACTGTTGCAGCGCGGGCACGGTGGCTTTGACGAGTGCGATGGTCTGGGGTGACAGCATGGCGAAAATCCTCTGTGGTCGATGGCATCATCGATTTGCCGGATGCGGCTTCTCCTCTCTCAATCCAAACAACGTGCCAGCAGCGACAGTACGCCTTTTCAGTGACTTGGCGCTGGCGTTGTCAATTTAACCCTGCCTATGATGTTGTCGATCGAACAACTGTGATGTCGTTATGACAACCATCGAACAAATTACCTTCAACCGCGCGGTGGTCGATATCGTCTCCGACCTGGCGCAGACACTGGCGCCGGAGCTGCGTTATCAACGCCTGCTCGCCGCCGTGCGCGCAATTTTCCCGTGCGATGCCGCCGCACTGTTGCAGTTGCGCGGCGAAACCTTGCATCCACTCGCGGTCAGCGGCCTCAGCGAGGACACGCTCGGTCGCCAATTTGCTGTGGCGGAGCAACCGCGACTGGCGCGCATCCTGTTAAATCGTGAGCCGGTACGCTTCTCTAACACCGAACAGACGGATGCCGAATTGATCGATCCCTATGACGGCCTGATCGACGGCGGCGGCGGACAACCACTATCGGTGCACGACTGCATGGGCGCAGCGTTGTATATCGACAACCAGCCGTGGGGCGCACTGACGCTCGATGCACTGGTGCCCGGCACCTTCGATCGCATCGACCCGCTCGCGCTGCGCACGTTTTTGCGGCTCGCCGAGGCATCGGTAAAAATCGGCCAGACCATCGACGGCCTGCGCGCGGCGGTGGATCGCGAGCACGAATTTAATCAGGTACTACTCGCCGAACGCGGCAGCCAGCCATTGATCGGCAAAAGTCCCGCGATCGAACAATTGCTGAAACATATCGACACCGTCGCCAGTTCCGATCTGCTGGTGTTGATCCTCGGCGAAACCGGCGTCGGCAAGGAGCTGGTCGCGCAACAATTGCATCAGCGTTCGTCGCGCGCGCAACAATCGATGGTCTACGTCAATTGCGCGGCGCTGCCGGAAACGCTGGCCGAAAGCGAATTGTTCGGGCATCGCCGCGGCGCGTTCACCGGTGCCATCGCCGATCGCGCCGGCAAATTTGAACTCGCCAATAGCGGCACCTTATTTCTCGACGAAGTCGGCGAGCTGTCACCGGCGATTCAGGCGAAATTATTGCGCGTGTTGCAGAGCGGAGAAATTCAACGCATCGGCAATGACCGCACCGCGCGCGTTGATGTGCGCGTGATCGCTGCGACCAATCGCGATCTGAAACAGGAAGTGGTCGCGGGCAATTTTCGCGCGGACCTGTATCACCGGCTCAGCGTATTTCCGATCGAGGTGCCGCCGCTGCGCGAACGCGGTCGCGACGTGCTGATCCTCGCCGGCTATTTTCTCGAACAAAACCAGCGCCGCCTGCACCTGCGCAATCTGCGGCTCGCACCCACCGCAAAACAGGCGCTGCTCGATTACGCATGGCCCGGCAATGTGCGCGAACTCGAACACGTGATGAGCCGCGCCGCCCTGCTCGCCGCCGCCGAACAAGGCAAGGAGCAACGCTGGATTACGATCGAACCGGCACACCTCGGCTGGCGCCCGGCGGCGCGATCAAAAACGGCGGACGCACTGATCATCGACGACGACGCCAATACATCGCTGAATGAAGCGATTGGCGAATTTCAGAAGAAGTGGCTGCAACAGCGGCTGCGCGATAACGATAATAATCTTGCAGCGACTGCGCGTGCAGCCGGGATGGACCGCAGTAATTTTTTTCGGCTGTTGAAAAAGCTTGGGCTGAGATAAAACTGCGATCGCCGTTTATCGGGTGGGACTGGCGGGTAAAAATGGGTTCGGGTTAATCTGGCGACCAACTACGGAGGGTTGCCAAATCCCAGCACCGGTGCGTCTTTCAGTCAAATTGATAGGCTGTGGAAATGGACACATCAACCGATGCGTCGCGTTTAATTTTTAAATACTGACGTGTCCGCTCCAATTAGTTATACCGAAATACACGGAGAGTTCTGGTGCCCGAACAGGAATACGAAAAAATTGAATTAGCGGTAGATCAGCTGGAGACTGCCGTGAGGCTTTTCTTGACCGCATCAGCATGGCCTC
>JBEVMI010000197.1:0-6483 GCA_040508685.1 Spongiibacteraceae bacterium | reverse complement strand
GACAAATTCAAGGAGGCCAACGAGGCCTACGAAGTGCTGTCCGATAACCAGAAGCGCGGCGCCTATGATCAGTTCGGTCACGCCGGGGTCGATGGCAATGTCGGCGGGGGTGCGGGTGCTGGCTTTGGTGCCGGCGGTGCCAACTTCTCCGATATTTTTGGCGATGTCTTCGGCGATATTTTCGGCGGTGGCGGCGGGCGCTCCCGTGGTGGTCCGCAACGCGGATCCGACCTGCGTTACACGCTCGAAGTCGATCTGGAAGAGGCGGTCAAAGGGACTACTGCCAAAATCCGCGTACCGACGCTGGCAACCTGCGGCGAGTGCACCGGTAGTGGCGCCAAAAAAGGCAGCACACCGGTGACCTGTACCACCTGCGCCGGCGCCGGTCAGGTACGTATGCAGCAGGGCTTTTTCTCGGTGCAGCAGACCTGCCCGAACTGTCGCGGCAAGGGCAAGATGATCGCCGATCCCTGCGGCAAGTGTTATGGCCGCGGTGTCGTCGAAGAAACCAAGACCCTTTCCGTGAAAGTGCCGCCAGGTGTCGACACCGGCGACCGCATCCGCCTGGCGGGTGAGGGCGAGGCCGGACCGGACGGTGGACCGGCGGGCGATTTATATGTCCAGGTCTCGGTCCGCGAACATCCCATCTTCGAGCGCGACGGCAAACATCTGTATTGCGAAGTGCCGATCAGCTTTGCCGATGCAGCGCTGGGGGGCGAGCTGGAAGTGCCGACGCTGGAAGGCCGTGTCAAACTGAAAATTCCGCAGGAAACCCAGACCGGCAAGTTGTTCCGGCTGCGTGGCAAGGGCGTTAGCCCGGTGCGCGGCGGTGGCCCCGGCGATCTGCTGTGCCGTGTCGTCGTGGAAACGCCGCTAAACCTGACGAAGCGGCAGCGCGAGCTTTTGAAGGAATTGCAGCAAACGCTGGAAACCGGCGGTGGTGACCAGTCGCCGCGCAAGGGTTCCTGGTTTGAAGGCATGAAAAACTTCTTCGGCGAAGGCAACTGATCCAGATAAATCCGAACATTTTTGGGAATTTCTATGACTCTGCGTATCGCAGTGACCGGCGCTGGCGGGCGCATGGGCAAAACCCTAATCGAAGCCATCCACAACAACCCTGATTGCACCTTGACGGTAGCGCTGGAGCGCCCGGAAAGTTCCCTGCTGGGCACCGACGCCGGAGAGCTGGCTGGTATCGGCAAGAACGGGGTCATCGTGGGGGCTGATCTGTTGGAGGTAGTCGATTGCTTCGATGTGCTGATTGATTTCAGCGTACCTGTGGCGACGTTGGCCAATGCCCGTATCTGCGGCGCGCACCAGCGCAGCATGGTGATCGGCACCACCGGTTTTACGCCGGAGCAGAAAACGGAATTACTGAAAAACCTGAGTGACGTTGCCGCGTGCATGGCTTCAAACTTCAGCACCGGTGTGAATCTATGTTTCAAATTGCTCGATCTGGCCGCGCGCGTGCTGGGTGACGATGTCGATATCGAAATCGTCGAAGCGCATCACCGCCATAAAATCGATGCGCCGTCGGGAACGGCGTTGAGCATGGGGGAGGTGGTTGCGAACGCGTTAAACCGTAACCTGCGCGACGTTGCAGTCTACGGCCGCGAAGGGCAGACCGGCGCGCGCAAGCGGGAGACGATCGGTTTCGCCACCGTGCGCGCCGGGGATATCGTGGGTGACCATACCGTAATGTTTTGTGCCGATGGCGAGCGTGTGGAAATCACCCACAAAGCCAGTTCGCGGCTATCCTTTGCGCGAGGTGCGGTGCGAGCGGCAACCTGGCTGCCCGACAAATCCCGCGGCCTCTACTCGATGCAGGATGTGTTGGGTTTGAATTGAACCGGACGAGTGACTAAAGAGAAATCGATGACCCGCGAATCCGCAGATGATTTTTACAGTACCACTGAAGCCGCCGCCCTTCTGGATGTCGCCGTGCGCACTGTGCAACTGTGGGTTGAGCGCGGCGTGCTCAATGCCTGGAAAACTCCCGGTGGACATCGTCGCATCGATGCCGGTTCCGTGCGTCGCCTGCTGGATCAGCGCCAGCGTGTTTCTTCAGCGGCCGAGTGTCGCATCCTGATTGTCGAAGACCAGCCGGAACATGCCGAATTCCTGAAACTGTTCGTGCAGGCGGTGGCGCCTCGCGCCGGTATCCAGATCGCCCGCAATGGCCTGGCTGCCATGTTGTGCATCGGTCGCGAGCCGCCTAATTTAGTGTTGCTCGACCTGTTGATGCCGCAGATGGATGGTTTCGAGATGTTGCGGGAACTCGCCAGCGATCGCGATCTGCAGCGTATGCGTGTGGTCGTGGTCAGCTCGATGGACGACGACGATATCCGCAGCCGTGGCGGACTGCCGGCAACGGTCGCCGCCGTGTTGCGCAAGCCCATCGAATTTGAAGCGTTGAAAGATATTCTGCAGCGCGAACTGGGCCAGCACGCCGGTGCCACGGTCGCGGACCCGGTGGTAGTCTGAGGACGCCTGTGGCGGGGTGTCCGCCACTTTCATGTTGCCCGCCATCCCTTTGAAGCCACGACCTCGAACTCCCACTGACGTTGCCACGCAGCGCCGGCCGGGTTTCTGCACATCCGATTTTGTCGAATAAAGATCGACGGATTTGACAGAACGCCCACTGCCGACAAAGCTTTTTGCCAGCTCTCGCAGGGCTAGGTCTTAGTCCATCGGTTTCGCGTCATTGACGCCAGGCTGCTCACTCATCTGTCGCGGTGCCAATAATGAACTATGCGGGTAAAGATAATGGTACGGCCGTGCTGCGGTTGTCCGGCCGGTTTGACTTCAGCGCGTTTCGTCCGTTTCGCGAGCTGTACGAGCCGCTCTTGAGCGACTCCGATGTCAGCGTCATCGAATTGAATTTCGCGGCGGTCGAATATGTCGACAGCGCGGCATTGGGCATGTTGCTGATGTTGCGCGACAAGGGCGAAAAACTCGGCAAAAAAGTCGTGCTCAGCGGCTGCGGTGGCAATGTGCAGCAACTGCTCGAAGTCGCCAACTTCCAACAACTGTTTGAAATTGCCTGATGCCCGACCGGCTCAGGGTCCTCGTTGCCGACGACGCGTCCCATCTGCGTGTGCTGTTGCGCGAGCTGATCGGGACGCTCGGGCACGCAGTGATCGAAGCCGCCGACGGGCTGGAGGCGGTGGCGCAATTCCGATTGCATGCGCCGGACATCGTGCTGATGGATATGCTGATGCCCGGTCTCGATGGCCTTGGGGCGACTGCAGAAATCCGCAAACTCTGCGGCGAACGCTGGGTGCCGATCATCATGATCAGCGCCGACGACGAGCAGTCTACTCTGGTGAACGCGCTGGACGCCGGCTGTGACGATTATTTGCTCAAGCCGGTTAATCCCCAGATTCTCGCCGCCAAAATCCGCGCCTTTCAACGTGTCGCCGACATGCAATCGGAAGTGGATCGCCAGCGCGAGGAATTGCGCGGTTATCGCGATTACGCCGAAGAGGAGTTGAGCCTCACCGAACACATCATGGCGCGCCTGGTGCGGCGCGATGCGCAACTGCATCCGCGCTTGCAGGTGTGGAGCGAAGCGGTGCGTGGTGCCAGCGGCGACATCGTGCTGTCGGCGCAATCGGAAAATGGGGTCACTTATCTGATGCTCGCCGATGCCACCGGCCATGGCCTGTCAGCGGCAGTGACGTTGATTCCGGTGACCAATGTTTTTTACGCGATGGCGAGCAAGGGTTTCAACGTATCGACCATCGTCGAAGAAATGAACCGGCAGGTGCGTTCGTTCTGCCCGGTCGAACGTTTCGTCGCGTTGACCCTGGTTGCCGTGCGACCGCAGGCCGATGTGATCGAGGTGTGGAACGGCGGTACGCCGCCGGTCATCGTGTTCGATGGGTACGGCGCCATCTTGCGTTCGTTTAAATCCCGCCACCTACCTCTGGGAATTCTGGACGCTGGCCGTTTTTCTTCATCGACCGAATTTCTGCGTTACAACCAGGATTTGCAGCTCGCGCTGTTTTCCGATGGTTTGATCGAGGCGGGTCGGCGCGAGCAGTACGGACTTGACCGCCTACGCGAAGTTTTGGCGTTGACGCCGATGCCGCAGCGGCTGGCGCGTTTGCAACAAGACTTTTATACGTTTTTAGGCGCGGAAAAACCGCACGACGATGTGACGTTTACGCTGCTGAATTGTCCGCGCGATATGGCGGTTGAGCGCGAGGTCAGTGGTGATCAAGAGCGCAGCGCGATTCTGGAGCAAAGCGACTGGCATCTCGATGCATTATTATCGGCGGAACAGCTCAAGCAAGTGGATGTTGTGCCGATGGTGGCGGAGTGGTCGCACAAAATGGGATTGTCGCGTGAAATCGGCGGCAATTTTTTTATCGTGTTGACGGAGCTGTTTGTCAACGCCCTCGATCACGGCATTCTCGAATTGCCGTCGGCAATCAAAGAGCAGCCGGACGGCTTCGAGCACTATTTTCAGCTGCGACAGGAGCGTCTCGACAATCTTGCGGCAGGCGAAATTCACATAGTGGTAAAACAGCTGCGAATTGATGGCGAGGGGCTGCTGACCATTCGTCTGCGCGACAGCGGTGGGGGTTTTACATTCGGCGCGCGCTCCGCGATCGAGTTGGAAGCGAATTCGGCGCGTTCCGGTCGCGGCATCGGGCTGGTGCGCAAACTCTGTCGCCGCATCGAATATATCGGCAACGGCAACGAGGTTTACGCCGAAATCTCGATTTAGCAGGAGCGTTTTTTACAGCCAGTTTTTACGTTTGAAGTACCAGTACGGCGCAACGCCTGACAGTACCATCAACGCCAGTGCAAACGGATACCCCAAATCCCACTGCAATTCCGGAAGCAGCTTGAAGTTCATACCGTAAATACTCGCGATCATCGTCGGCGGCAGAAAAACCACGGCGAAAATCGAGAAGATTTTGATGATCTGATTCTGTTCGATATTGATAAAACCCTGTGCGGCATCCATCAAAAAGTTGATTTTTTCAAACAGGAATGCCGTGTGTGACATCAGTGTTTCAATGTCGCGGTAGATTTCGCGACAGGTGTCCTGCTGCTCTGGAAAACGGCGAATATGGCGTTGCAGAAATGAAATTGAACGCTGCGTATCCATCAGGCAGAGACGAATTTTTCCGTTGCTGTCTTCCAGCTTGGCGAGCTTGTCGATGGCATCTTCGAGTTCGGCATCGCTGTCTTCCAACACCAGATGGCTGACATCCTCGAGCCGTTGGTGAATGTTCTCCAGCGAGTCGGCGAGGTTCTCCACCTTTTGTTCCAGCAGTGCCAGCATGATATCCAGCGAATTTTCCGCCTCGACCCAGCCGCGGTGTGCGCGCATACGCAGCAGCCGGAAATCCGGTAGTTCGGTATCGCGAAAGGTCAGCAACTGGTGGGGTTTGAGGATAAACGCGACCGAATCGGTCTGGTGGCGGCCTTCGCTCTGGTACAGAAACAGCGAATGCACATGGATGCCTTCGCTGTCGATGAAATAACGCGCGGATGCCTCGATCTCTTCGACCTCCTCGGGGTCGGGCAGAGGGGCCTTGTGGATCGACTGAATCCGCTCGCGCTCTTCGGCCGTCGGGTCGGTGACGTCGACCCACGCGGCGTCGGCGAGGGACACCGGGTCTTCGTGCCCTGGGCGAACTTCGCGCAATGTCGTTTTGGCGATGGAAAAAATATGCAGCATCCGACGCGCTCCTGTCGGTCGTGATCTGCCGGCAGCGGCAGATGGGGCGAGGCGCGCATGGTAATCAGCGTCCTGCGCAGTCGCAACGCTTATCTGGTCGTGACCGCGTGGTGGTGCGGTTGCCAATTGCAGCCATAACATTCAGCAGCTTAGTCGCTGTACATGAATCGCGCGTGAAGATACCGATCGCGCTGTAACAATGCGGGCTGGTGTTGGGCCCAGGCCCGGTGATCTCAAGCGACGGGTGCAGGTGTGAAATTGGAGTACGGCCGTGCGGCTTTCAATAAGGCCTTTTGGGTGGACACTGCTTTGGGGCTTCGCGTACACTTCGCGCCCACATCAGGCAGGGCCGCACCTTAACGCCGACCCGCCGACCACCGGACTGTCCACAGGACCAATCCATACGGGACAAGCCGGACGGGAAGCAATCCAACAAGCGAGATGAGGCCGAACTTCATCTCGCTTTTTTGCAGGCGCAGTTTCACTGCTGTCACTCTGGTTCAACAGAGAATGAAGGACACGTTGCGCCACCCGTATTCGATTGTTTGCGTAAGCCCTCGGCGCGTAAACAATCTTGCCGCCTAACCACATCCTTCTAGGAGGTTCGTTTGATCGTTCCAGCCCTGCTCGCCCTAGAAGACGGTAGTATTTTTCGCGGTGTCGCCATTGGTGCCGAAGGACATGCGATCGGCGAAGTGGTATTCAATACTGCGATGACCGGCTATCAGGAAATTCTGACCGACCCTTCCTACGCGCAACAAATTGTCACGTTGACTTATCCGCAT
>JBEVMI010000450.1:0-9502 GCA_040508685.1 Spongiibacteraceae bacterium | reverse complement strand
CACCGCGACACCGATAGCCTGCTCGAAACTGAGCACCGTGCTGTTGCCGTGACTTTTCACAACAATACCCTGCAGACCCAGCAATGCGGCACCGTTGTAACGCTGCGGATCAAGCTCGTCGCGCAACTGATTGAGTGCCGGCTGGGCAACTATGCCAAGAAGACGCGACAGCGCACTGCGAGCAAAGGCCGATCGAATTTTATCCCGAACCAGACGCGCGGTGCCTTCACAAACCTTGAGCGCGACATTACCGACAAAACCATCACATACCACGACGTCGGCAGCGCCGGCAAAAATACCGTCACCCTCGACATAACCGACATAGTTGATCTGCGGATCTGCAGCCAGCAAGTTCGCAGCGCTTTTGACCTGCTCGTTGCCCTTGATGGCCTCGGCACCGATATTCAATAAAGCTACACGCGGCTTCGCGATGCCATCCAAGGCCGCCGACAGTGCCGCCCCCATCCAGGCAAACTGCTGCAATTGCGCTGCACTGCAATCGACATTCGCGCCGAGATCGAGCAAAAAACAATGGCCATTTTGCGTCGGCACGGGTGCACAAAAAGCGGGGCGATCGATACCTTCGAGTGTATTCAGCACGACCACACTCATCGCCATCAAGGCGCCGGTATTGCCTGCACTGACGACAGCGTCGACTTCGCCGCGCTCCAGGGTATCAAGCGCGATTCGCATCGAGGAATCGGTCTTGTGGCGTATGGCGTGTGCGGGTTTGTCATCCATCGCGACGATCTGCGTCGCACCGACAACAGTGATGCGTTCGCGGTTTTTTACGCCGGAAATAGCAGCAGGAATTGCGGCGGAGATAAGCGCAGCATCACCCACCAGCACAAGGTGTAGGTCGGGACAGGCTTCAAGAGCAGCAATCGCCGCCGGAAGGGAAACGCGGAGACCGTGGTCTCCGCTCATTACATCAATCGCAACGCGTACGGTTGGCGGCAATGCGAAAGAAACCGTGCGAACGGATTAGTCTTCGGAGCCGGTGTGGATTACTTTCTTGCCGCGATAGAAACCATCGGCCGTCACATGGTGACGACGATGCGTTTCACCGCTGGTCGAATCGACCGACAGGGTCGGGCCGGTCAGCGCGTCATGCGAACGACGCATGTCACGACGGGAACGGGTTTTTCGGTTCTGTTGAACTGCCATGGTTTTGGCTCCTGTATAACGCGTACCGGTTTCTGCAAGGATCCACCGGACGCTATCAAAAAACTACATTTAAAATATCGATCGCCGCAGCGATGTCCATTCATCCGCCGAACTATTTACCGGGCTTTAACAGCTCCAGCACTTTGAACGGGTTTTCTTTTGCTTCCGGTTGCGCCGCATCAACATCGCCGTCGTCATTCGACTCGGCGGCGCGATAGGGCTCAACTGCACAATCTTCCAGCTCGTGGTAGCTGGCATAGGGCAGGCTGATAATCAGCTCGTCCTCGATCAGCGGCCGCACATCCTGCAAACCTTCGCCCACGATAAAGGCGTCGAGATGCTTGGGCAGATGCTCCGCATCCTCGTCGGTCCACACCGCCGCCACCGCAAACTGCGAATCCAGTGTCAGCGGCATCGGCTGCAGGCAACGCTGACAGGTCACCAGCACCGCCGCCTGCACATCGCCATCAATGCGGCGCTTACCCTGCGCGTCGACAAAAAGGTGCAGACGAATATCGACGTCGCCCCACTCGCTTTCATCAGCAGGGCTCTCTAACATGTCACGCAGGCGCCCAAAATTCTTCAGCGGTTCGCTGGCATGTAATTCGATGTTCGCCGCAATGAATTTGCGAACATCGAGCAGTTTGGGCAGGGGATCGGCCAACTTTGACTCCGGCGCGCCAGCAGCGAAATGTATGCGTACCGGTGCCTGAAATAACAGGCGCGCAATGATAGGGCCGGCCCCCAACCCTGTCAAAACAATTTCCTACCGTGTCAAACCACCCATCAAAGAGCCAAGCGACGCATGCCGGAACTCGTCCTCGCCTCCAGCTCGCCCTACCGCCAGGCCTTGCTGAAAAAACTGGGCCTGTCTTTTGTCTGTGCCAGTCCGGATATCGATGAAACCCCACGACCTGGCGAAAGCCCTGTAGAGCTGACTCGACGGCTGGCCGCCGCCAAAGCCCATGCTCTCGCAGATCGCTTCCCCCACCACCTGATCATCGGCAGCGATCAGGCCGCCTGCATCGACCGACAGGTTCTCGGTAAGCCGGGCTCGGCGGCCAACGCAATCTCACAGCTAAAACTGGCCAGTGGTCGCCGCGTCGAATTTTTCACGGGCTTGTGCTTGCTCAATAGCGTCAACAACAAGAATCAGGTGTTGGTGGACCGCTTTACCGTCCACTTCCGCAAGCTCAGCGACCAACAAATTGCAACTTATGTCGAACGGGAGCAGCCGCTGGATTGCGCCGGCAGCTTTAAATCGGAGGGGCTCGGGATTGCGTTGTTTGAACGGCTTGAGGGTGACGACCCCAACACACAGATCGGCCTGCCGCTGATTCAACTGACGCGCATGCTGGAACACGCCGGCATGCCCGTACTCTGAGTGCTACCAACGCCAGCTCAGCAGCTGCGGGAAATCACTCAGCACCAGACCCGGCTCATAACGCAGCAAACGCTCGACCGCGTGAGCACCGTAATCCACCGCGACTCGCCGCATACCGGCACTAACCGCCATTTCCATATCGTATTCCGTGTCCCCTACCATCACCGCGCACTCGGCAGGCACGGCCAGCTCCACCAGCAACTCATGCAGCATCTGTGGATGTGGTTTGGAGCGGGTTTCGTCGGCGCAGCGGGTGGCATCAAAATAGTCACTCAATCCAAGACCCGCCAACACCCGCACCAAACCGCGCCGGCTTTTGCCTGTAGCCACCGCCAGTCGATTGCCATCGGCACGCAATTTCTCAAGCGTCGTCAGAACACCCGGAAACAAGCTGCACGGCACATCTTCAGATTCGACAAAACGACGTGAATAGGCAGCCTGCAATGCCAACAACTGATCATCTGGAGCCTCGGGATGAAGCGCCCGCAAAGCCTCCGGCAGGCCAAGCCCGATAATGTTTTTAATTGATGCTTGCGTTAACGAAGGCAGTCCGCAGTCGTCGCCCGCCTGCTGCATCACCGCGACAATCCGAGCCGCAGAATCCAGCAAGGTGCCATCCCAATCAAAAATAAATAACATTACAAAGACTTACGGAGGATTTTTAGAAATTTATCCAACTCAGGATCAAGTGGAGACTCAAGAGTGAGCGGCTCGCCCTGCCAAGTAATCGATAGAGATTTTGCGTGTAAAAACAACCGCTTAAGCCCAGATTCTCGAAAAGAATCATCCGCCGCCTTATCGCCATACTTTTCGTCGCAAGCCAACGGGTGGCCCACAAATTGCGCATGAACGCGGATCTGATGGGTGCGGCCCGTGATCGGCTTAGCCTCGACCAGCGTCGCCCCTCGAAACCGCTCAACAATGCGGAATTCGGTCAGCGCCTGCTTCCCGTTTGCGGAAACGCGGACAACCCACTCACCGGACTGCAACGTGCTTTTCAGCAACGGCACGTCGATTTTGTGGCGATGTGCCGGCCACTCACCTGCCACCAGCGCCAGATACCGCTTATCGACACCTTCGCCGCGCAACGCATCATGCAATGCCAGCAACGCGGTGCGCTTTTTAGCCACCATGATGCAGCCCGACGTATCGCGGTCGAGCCGATGCACCAACTCCAGAAACTTCGCCTGCGGTCGCAATGCACGCAAGGCTTCGATCAGACCGAAGTTAACACCGCTGCCGCCATGCACCGCGAGGCCCGCCGGCTTGTTGACCACCAGCAAACCGTCGTCTTCATAAATGATGGAAGACTCCAACCGCCCCGATAATCCGGCCGAAATGGTCGGCGGCGCATCGGCTTCCGCCATCCGCACCGGCGGTACCCGCAACTCGTCGCCGGCCTGCAGCTTGTACTCCGGCTTCACGCGACCTTTATTGACCCGAACCTCACCTTTACGCAACAGGCGATAGATGCGCGACTTCGGCACACCCTTGAGCTCACGCAGCAGGAAGTTATCGACGCGCTGACCGTGCGCCGTTGCGTCGATTCGCAACAGCCTGACGCTCTCGCCTAGCTTTTGATCAGTCATTAATCGATCTAACGGGTTGTATTGGATGAAATCCGGCTGCCAGCAGCGGATAAGTAATCGTAACTATTTGATGGAACAGGATTGCGCTGATATAGTCCAGCACGACATCACACCGACCGGTTTTGGTCCCGACCCTTTCGAGAAGGCGGCGACACACGTTCGATGGCCGATGTCAGCGGGTGCATTCTCTCTGTCGGAGAGCATGGCCCGCAAAACGGGCGCCCACTGTATCAGGTAATCCCCCTCGTGAGTTCGGATCCGCAGCCACAACCAAGGTTGCCTGCTTTGAATTCAGCGCCGACGGCAGACGCAATCAACACGTCGCATCGGGTACTCAGGGGTTCTGCGAGACAGCGGGCGCAGTGAACAACAACCTTGCGGACATCGTCGTTCGCACCGTTGTTGCACGACATGTTAGTGACATCTGCGAAGCAGTTTTGGGCGGCACTTTTTCACGGCAATAGCTAAACATTTGCCAGTATTCCGCCCCGCTAGCGCTTCGTATTTGCCTGCAATGGCTGATTGAACGGTATTCAAAGGTGGCGTTATCGCCCCATGTCAGACGACAAGTGCGCCGCAAATGTTTTCTTTGCTCCGGCTTGGCGTGTTGCTTACAGCGGACTGAATCTGCCTGCGTAAGTGAACGAACTGTCTGCGACCGGAAGGTTATCGGCCCAAGCCGGCACGACGTCCCCGACATCATCGCGCTTCGATGGTGTAACGACACCCGCTGAAACGGATGTGTCGTAAACATGAAAAGAATGCTTATTAATGCAACTCAATCTGAAGAGTTGCGTGTCGGTCTGGTCGATGGTCAGCGTCTCTACGATCTGGATATCGAAAACACCAACCGCCAACAGAAAAAAGCCAATATCTATAAAGGTGTCATCACCCGGGTCGAACCCAGTCTCGAAGCTGCCTTTGTCGATTTCGGCGCCGAGCGCCACGGTTTCCTCCCCCTCAAAGAAATCTCCCGCGAATTTTTCTATCGCTCACCCGGCGAGATCAACGGCCGTTACAAAATCCGCGACGTCGTCAAGGAAGGCACGGAAGTCATCGTGCAGGTCGATAAAGAGGAGCGCGGCAACAAAGGTGCAGCACTCACTACCTTTATCAGCCTCGCCGGCCGCTATCTGGTATTGATGCCGAACAACCCGCGTGCGGGTGGCATCTCGCGCCGTATCGAAGGCGACGACCGCACCGAACTCCGCGACGCACTGTCGTCGATTGAAGTACCGGACGGCATGGGCGTCATCGTGCGCACCGCCGGCGTTGGCCGCAGCCCCGAAGAACTGCAGTGGGACCTCGATTACCTGCTGCAACTGTGGGATGCCATCAGCAAGGCCGCGACCGAACGCGCCGCGCCCTATCTGATCCTGCAGGAAAGCAACGTCATCATTCGCGCGCTGCGCGACTACCTGCGTACCGATATCGATCAGGTACTGGTCGATACCGACGAGGCCTACGAGCAGGCGATGAATTTCGTGCGCTCGGTCATGCCGAACTTCCAAAGCAAGATCCGCAAATATCAGGATCCGGTGCCGCTGTTCAATCGCTACCAGATCGAATCGCAGATCGAAACTGCCTATCAGCGCGTGGTGGAATTACCCTCCGGCGGCTCGATCGTGATCGATCCCACCGAGGCGATGGTTGCGATCGACATCAACTCGGCGCGTGCCACCAAAGGCGAAGACATCGAAGAGACCGCACTGCAGACCAACTTGGAAGCCGCAGACGAAGTTGCGCGCCAGTTGCGCCTGCGCGATATGGGCGGTCTCATCGTGATTGACTTCATCGACATGTCGGCGCCGAAAAATCAGCGCGAAGTTGAAAACCGCATGCGCGACGCCCTCAAAGCCGATCGCGCGCGTGTTCAGCTGGGTCGCATTTCGCGTTTCGGCCTACTCGAAATGTCGCGGCAACGCCTGCGTCCGTCCCTCGAAGAAAGCAACGCCAGCGTCTGCCCGCGCTGCTCCGGCCAAGGCACGATTCGCGATACCAAATCCCTGGCCCTGTCGATCATGCGTCTGGTTGAGGAGGCTGCCAACAAAGACCGCACCGCCGAAATTCGCGCGATCGTACCGGTCGACGTCGCCAGCTTCCTCCTCAACGAAAAGCGCGCCATGATCGGCTCGATCGAAACCCGCACCAAGGTGCGTGTCGTAATCGTCCCGACACCCGCTCTCGAAACCCCGCACTTCGAAGTACAACGTCTGCGTGACGATGAAATCGACGAGCTCAGCAAACTCAGCTTCGAGATCGAGCCAGAAGCGCACGAGGTCGTCGAAGCGCGCGAAATCCAAACCCCGCAGGCCATTGCCCAAAAAGCGGCCGTGCAATTTGTACCGCCACCGGCACCGGTGCCCGCGACGGTGGAAACTGTTTCGACACCGGTTGCAGTCTCAGCTCCGGTCGCGAAACAACCCGGCTTGTTCGGACGTATGGTCAAAGCGCTGTTCGGCGAACCACAGCCCGAGCCCGCACCGGTAGTCATACCTGCGCCTGAAGCACCGCGCGATCGTGGTGAGCGCAACGGCGAGGCTCGCCGCAACAACCGCTCGCGTGGTGGCCGCAATCGCAACAGTCGCGGCGGCCGTGAGCGCAGCGAAACGGGAGAGCGTCCGGAACCACGTGTGGAGCGCAGTACCGAACGTGCAGAGCGTCCGGAACGCACTGAACGTCCGCCGCGGGCGGAACGCCCTGAGCGCACCGAACGTAATAGCGAAGACAACCGCGAACGCGGCGGTGAACGCACCGAGCGCCGCCCTCCGCGCGAACGTCAACCGGAAGCAGCCGACACTGCCGTAACAGAGACGGTGAGTGGCAGCGAAAGTGATCCGAATCGCCCACAACGTCGTCCTGGCAACCGCAAACCGCGCGGCCCAGCCGAACGTGTGCGCGGCGTTTTGCCGGAAGAGACCACGGCGCCCGATACGGTTGATGCGATCGGCAACATCGATATGGCTGCTATCGCCACTCATGACACCGAGCCGGAAGTTGATGGCAATCGCGCAGAAACCGCTGAGGGTGGCGAACGCCCGCGTCGCGAACGTCGTGATCGCCGCGATCGCAGACCGCGTGGTGAACGTCCGCCGCGTGAGCCGCAGCAGGATGGCGAACAGCAACAGCCAGAACAACTCGGCCTTATGGATGACGTCGCCGAATCGATCGCCGTACCGGCAACTGCGGTGGAAACGGTGGTGGCGGTAGCGCCCGCACCTGAACTGGCGCCTATCGAGTCAGCCGCCGAGGCCGCCGACCAGGTTGTTTCTCAAGCCGCTGTCGACGCAGAGCCCAGCCCACCTGTAGTAGCCGCTTCGGTTATCGCCGAAGTAGCCGCTGTGGCTGAGCCCGACCCGGTCCCTGCAGCGATTGTAGAACCCGTTGCAGCGCCGGTTACGGCAGCCACACCCGCGCCAAAACCAGTGGCAAACGAGGGTAGCAGTCGTGCCAGCAACGATCCGCGTGTCAACCGCCGCCAGGTCGCAGTAGCGGTGGAAACACAGGCCGTGCAGATCGAATACGCACAGGCCCCCGCTGCACAGCCGGACGCGAGTCGATCGGAGGCCGGTCGCGCCTCCAATGATCCGCGCCAGCGTCGCAACGACACGGTGTAATCGGCGAATGATAAAAAAGCCTGGCAATGCCGGGCTTTTTTATTGGGCACCTGGTTTGGAACCCAAAGTGTGCTGGACTGATCTTGAGTAATGGCGGTCGGCAGGTATAATGCCCGGCGCTTTGCGGAGGGGTGGCAGAGCGGTTTAATGCACCGGTCTTGAAAACCGGCGTAGGTGCGAGCCTACCGAGAGTTCGAATCTCTCCTCCTCCGCCATATTCTTTATCTCCCGCCCTCTACGGTCTTCGCCATGACCGCCTCACCGTCTACCACTGGCTCTTCCGCCACCGCGCAAACCTTTGCGCTGATGGTGCTCGGCAGCAGCGCGAGCCAGGCGCAAATCTCCGCATTAAATTTTGCACGCGCCGCGCTGCACGCCGGACATCGCGTGATGCGGGTATTTTTCTTCAGCGAAGGCGTCACCGCCGGCAATACCCAATTCGTTCCTGCCCCCGATACCGATGGCCTCACCGCGCAATGGGCCGAAATCGCTGCAACCAACGGCATCGATCTGGTGGTGTGTTCGACCAGTGCCGTGCGCCGAGGTGTGCTGGACGCGGGCGAAGCGCGACGCCACGACCGCGCGCTCAGCCTCGACAACCATTTCGATATCGCCGGTCTCGGTCAGTGGGTGGAAGCCTGCCTGCTCGCCGACCGCGTCGTCAGCTTCGGATGATGGCGATGGCCGCGATGAAAAAAACCTTCCTGCTGATTTGTCGCCACGCACCCTACGGAAATTCGCGCGCGCGCGAGGCACTCGACGTCGCCTTGACCGCCGCGACTTTTGATCAGCCCGTGACAATGTTATTTCTCGGCGACGGTGTGCTGCAGTTGTTGCGCGATCAGCAACCCGCGGCCATCGCCCAGAAAGCACTGGATAAACAACTGGCCGCGCTGCCGCTCTACGATGTCGAAACCATTTATGTCGAAGCGGCCGCATTATTGGCGCGCGGGCTGGATAGCGCCGACTTCGCGCTGCCGGTGCAAGTTCTGACATCGGAGCAGATCGCGCGACAAATCGATACGCATGACGTGGTGCTGGGATTCTGAACATGACGACACTGCATATCGTCAGCAAATCACCCCACGCCAACAACGCGCTTGCCGACTGCCTCGGCGCCTGCGGTGACCACGCGACCATCCTGCTGATCGAAGATGCGGTCAATGGCGGATTGAAGGGCAGTGACTGGGCAGTCCAGCTCGAAACAGCCGGCCATCAATTATTTGTGCTGGACGCCGACTGTGCGGCGCGCGGGCTTTCAAACAAAATCGACGCGCATTTCCAACGCATCGATTATGCGCGATTCGTGCAACTATGCTGCGACCACTCGCCGATCGTGAGTTGGTACTGAGGCTGCCATGACTGCCGACGGCGACCACATCACCAGTGCCAATGTCGTCACCGACAAAGACGGTTACCTGCTGCACTTTGCCGACTGGACTACGGATATCGCGGAAATACTCGCGATGCGTGAAGGCATCATGCTGACGCCGGCACACTGGGAAATTATCGACACGCTGCGCGCATTTTATCGGCAATTCGAACAATCGCCGGCGATGCGGCCGCTGGTGAAATATGTGTCACAGACACTCGGCAGCGACAAAGGCACCAGTATTTATCTGCTGCAATTATTTCCGGGCAGCCCGGCGAAAGTCGCGAGTAAAATTGCCGGACTGCCGCGGCCGGAACATTGTTTGTAATCGCGCGGCTGCGGGCCCATGTGCAGGGCTATCTGCTGCGACACG
>JBEVMI010000194.1:0-4406 GCA_040508685.1 Spongiibacteraceae bacterium | reverse complement strand
ATACCTGCCAGAATTTTTCGCGCGCGTATCTGCATCACCTCGATAAATGTGGCGAGATGCTCGGTGCGCAATTGAACACGATTCACAACCTGCGGTTTTATCAGACGCATATGGCGCATATTCGCGCGGCGATCGAGCGCGGTGAGCTGGATCAATTTGCCGAACGTTTTCTCGACAGTCAGCGCGGTGAAGAGCGCGAACAACAGCAGCGCGTTGCCGCGGGTTGAGTCGAGATTATTCCCGAAAAGTTTTTTCTGGAAAGTTCTTGCTGGAAAGTTTCGTACGAGAGTTGCCATGTACAAACTCTGCTTCTACGTGCCGACCACACATGTCGAGGTCGTCAAGGACGCGATATTTGCGGCGGGGGCGGGGCGGGTCGGCGACTACGATCGTTGTGCGTGGCAGGTATTGGGCGAAGGCCAGTTTCGGCCGTTGAGCGGCAGCAACCCGTTTGCCGGCCAGCAGGGACAAATCGAAAAAGTGGCGGAATACAAGGTTGAAACCGTGTGCGAGGATGCCGTGATCCATGCGGTAGTAGCGGCGCTGAAAGCCGCGCATCCTTATGAGGAGCCGGCGTATCAGGTGTGGCGACTGGAGTCGTTCTGAGGCGGGCGGAACGCCAGAATGGTGGCGTCGTACAGCGGCGCCGGTTGTTCGTCGTCCTGCCAGCTGTTGAGCGCGCGCGCGAGATGGCCGAAAGTCGTGTGCATCATCGATGACAGCGTGACGCAGGCGGCGATGGGATTGGGAGCGAGACTGACGCGTGCTTCGATCTCGAATTGCAAGCCGCGCAAACGTGGTTTGGCACGCTCCGGTGCGCGCGAAATCAAACGTTCGGTAAGCACCCGGCGCAGACGTTCCAGGCGTTCGGGATCGTTCTCTGCGAGATAACGCAGGGTGTCGAAACTGGGTAACTCGGCGATCATGTCCAGAGCCTCCACAACGGTAATCCTGTACCGGCGACGTGATTTGATCCTACCGTAAAGATGGCGGGCCGCCTATTGGCCCGATTAGCCGTTCGTCGCCTGTGGTGGCATCGGGTCGATTGAGCAGAGGTGGGTGTGTCGGAAAGTGTGCTGGTTCACCGCCTGAGCGGTTTGCTCGATCCATTGCCGACGGTAGCGCAGGACACGGTTGGCCACGCGGCCGTGCTGCTGGCGCTGACCGACGAGCCCGAGCCACAGCTGTGGCTGATCCGACGCAGCTATCACCTGATGTTGCATGCGGGCCAGATGGCATTCCCCGGCGGCAAGGGTGAGGCGGAAGATTTCAATTTATTGCACACCGCGCTGCGCGAAGCCGAGGAGGAGGTTGCCCTGGCGCCCGCGCTCGTGGTGCCGTGCGGTGCGTTGACCGTGCGGCGCACGCTGACGGGCTACAACGTCGTGCCCTTTGTCGGCGTGGTGGCGCCGGATGTACCGCTCGCCGGAGACCCCTCCGAAGTATCCGCGCTGGTCCGTTTCCCGCTCGCGGATTTTGCCCACACCGGCAATTTGTTTGTCGATCGCGTCTGGCGCAGCGGCCATTCGCGGGTGTTGCCGCGCTATCAGATGGGGTCGTTCATGGTATGGGGCATGACGGCGAGTTTTATTGTCGAACTGGTGAATCGTTTTTATGATGCCGGCTTCGATTCGGCGCTGCATGCACCGCCAGAATTCTCCACTCGATAACTGATTTTCTCTGCAAGATTTCCGGGAGAGCTGCAATGATTTATGAACTCGGCGAACATCGCCTCAGCAGCGCCGGCGATGATTTCTGGATCGCCGACAATGCCACCGTGATCGGCCGTGTGTTTCTCGGTCATCGGGTCAGCATCTGGTTCAATGTGGTCATTCGCGCCGACGGTGATGACATCGTGATCGGCGACGACTCCAATATTCAGGAAGGCAGCGTGCTGCATATCGACCCGGGCAAACCGCTCAGGATCGGGCGCGGTTGCACCATCGGCCACAAGGTCATGTTGCACGGCTGCGAGATTGGCGATTACAGCCTGATCGGCATTAACGCCGTGGTGTTGAATGGCGCGAAAATTGGCAAGCATTGTTTGATCGGCGCCAATGCATTAATTCCCGAAGGTATGGAAATTCCAGACGGTTCACTGGTGATCGGATCGCCGGGCCGGGTCAAGCGCATGCTTACGGAGGCGGAGCAAAAAGGGCTGCAGCATTCGGCGCAACATTATGTCGAGAATGCCGAGCTTTTCCGTCGCACGTTGCGTCCCGACGCGCGTTTTCAGCATTGATCAACGATGGTTGAGTCGGTAAAAGACGTGGCAGAAACAGTGAAATCGCCGTGCATTTCCGTGTGTGCGCTCAACGATGACGGGATTTGTATCGGCTGCTGGCGCAGTGTCGACGAGATCGCGGCCTGGAGCGAACTCGATAACGAGCACAAACGCGAAGTAGTCAGAAGCGCACAGCAGCGCGCGCGTGAATCCGGTAACTGGCTGTAACTTTCTGTGTGCTGAAAAGTCTGCGGGCTGAAAAGCACTAGCCGGGCAGGCGATGCAGGACCAGCTCGAGCACGAACTTCGTGCCGAAATACGCCAGCACCAGTGCGCCGAAGCCAACCAGCGTCCAGCGTACGGCGGTGTGGCCGCGCCAACCCTGCTGGTGATGTCCCCACAACAAGGCTGCAAAAATCATCCAGGCAATAATCGAAAACGCCGTTTTGTGCACCAGATGTTGTGCGAATAAATTGTCGACGTAGAGCGCGCCGGTGGCGATCGCCAGGGTCAGCAGAATTAGTCCGATCCAGAGTCCTTCGAACAGCATCGATTCCATCGTCTGCAAGGGCGGCAATACCCGCAACACCCCACGCATGTGGTGATGTTTCAGTTCACGCTCCTGTAGAGATAACACCAGTGCCTGCAAAGCGCATAACGCCAGCACGCTGTAGGCGAGAATTGACAACAGGATATGGCTGAGCAGGCCGGCGCCATAGTTTTGCAGATACACATCCGGCCCATGTCCAACCAGCGACACGGCGATGGCGATGCAGGCCAGCGGGAACAGAATCGCCAGCGAATTTTCCAGTGGGCGGCGCAGCGTGTTCAGTAAGGCGATTGCGCAGATGAACCATGAGATCAGCGACAGCACACGAAAAATGCCGAGATCGATGCCCTCTGGGGTATAGATAGTGCCGAGGGCGCTGATGCCATGTGCGGATACCGCGATGATTCCGAACAGAAATAGGCGCGTGCGATGTGGCACCGTGCGCGCGTTGGTTATGCCGGGGCTGCCGAGATTGGGATTGAGCGTGCCGCGCCCCATCAGAACCAGCCCTTGGGGAATGGCAGCTGCGAGATAAAAGACAACAGCGATAAGGCTGACAACAACGTGCATCATTCGGGGAGATGGCCGTGGCGAGGTTGGGAGGCTAAATCGACTCGGGTATACTTCAACAGCTTGAGAATGTGAATGCAAGTCAGCTCCGGAGGCCCATCAGATCCCCGGCACCTGTTTGGCTTTCATACGGTTATCCTGCCTCCCTTTAGAAAATTCTAGAACTTCCTTTTGATGATCTGCACGAAGAGCGCCAGCAATGTTTGAGAATCTCACCGAACGTTTATCGAAAACCCTGCGCCATATCACCGGACAGGCGCGGCTGACCGAGGACAACATCGGTGAAGCGATGCGCGAGGTGCGGATGGCACTGCTGGAGGCGGATGTCGCGCTACCGGTCGTCAAACAGTTCGTCGAGGCGGTGAAGTTGCGCGCGGTCGGCCAGGAGGTCAGCAAAAGCCTCAGTCCTGGCCAGATGTTCGTCAAGATCGTTAAAGACGAGCTTGAGCAAGTCATGGGCGTTGCCAATGAAAAGCTCAATCTGGCGACACAGCCACCGGCGGTGATTCTGATGGCCGGCCTGCAGGGCGCCGGTAAAACCACTTCCGTTGCCAAGCTCGCGCGTTTTCTGAAAGAGAAAGAAAAAAAATCGGTGCTGGTGGTCAGTGCCGACGTATATCGCCCGGCGGCGATCAAGCAGCTGGAAACGCTGGCTGCCGAAGTCGGCGTGAATTTTTTCCCGAGTAGTATCGAGCAGAAACCCATCGATATCGCGCGTGCCGCCATCGACGCCGCGCGTATCAAATTTCATGACGTCGTCATCGTCGACACCGCCGGTCGCCTACATATCGATGCCGACATGATGGACGAGATCAAGGCGCTGCACGCCGCAATCAATCCCATCGAAACGTTGTTCGTCGTCGACGCGATGACCGGCCAGGATGCGGCCAACACGGCCAAGGCGTTCAACGACGCGCTGCCGTTGACCGGTGTGATTCTGACCAAAGCCGACGCCGATTCGCGCGGCGGTGCGGCGCTGTCGGTGCGGCAGATCACCGGCAAGCCGATCAAGTTCCTCGGTGTCGGCGAAAAAACCGTCGCGCTCGATCCGTTCCATCCGGA
>JBEVMI010000408.1:0-23476 GCA_040508685.1 Spongiibacteraceae bacterium | reverse complement strand
CGCTGCTGGATTTTGCGGCGTTGCGTCTGTCCGAAACCGATCCCGACCATCCGCTGACACAATTGGTTGGTTGCGTCGAATTGCCTGACACTGATGCAGATTGTGTAGCGCCGTGGCGTGCCATCATCAGCGTATTGCTGAAGAAGGATGGCGACTGGTATCAGAAACTGGATAAACGCCACGGTTTTCCGGTGGGCGATAACACGCAAACCAAAGCGCCGTACAAAATTCAGAAAGAAAAAATGCTGGCGCTGATCGAAGCAATGAGCCACGACGATATGTTGTCGGAGGTCTTGATTCAGCTGCGCCATTTGCCGACGCCGAATTATCCGGATTCACAGTGGCAAATGTTGCGGCAATTGATGCTGCTGTTGCCGGTCGCCGCGGCGCAATTGAAAGTGGTGTTTCAGCAGCGCGGCGAAGTGGATTACACCGAGGTTGCTCAGGCGGCGCTGCATGCGCTGGGCGAAGCGGACGCGCCGGGCGAATTGTTGCTGCGTCTGGATTCGCGTATTCGTCACATCCTGGTCGATGAATTTCAGGATACCTCGTCGAGCCAGTTTCATTTGCTGGAACGTCTGCTCGAAGGCTGGCAGGAACACAACGCCGGCAATGTCGATCAGCAGACGTTATTTATCGTTGGCGACGGCATGCAATCGATCTACGGTTTTCGCGCGGCGAATGTCGGCCTGTTTCTCGGCGCGCGCAGCCACGGCGTCAATGGCGTCGCACTCGCCGCCGCCGCACTGAGCGTCAATTTCCGTTCGACGCCAACCATCGTGGATTGGGTCAATCGCATATTCGTGAAAGCTTTTCCGCAGTTCGAAAAAATTTCGCGCGGCGCGGTGCCGTATGAAAATTCGCAGGCCTTCAACGCCGACCGCGCCGGCAGTGAAGTGCGTGTGTTTGGTTTGCGGGCTGATGATGGACGCATTCGTGAAGCCGCGCAGTGTGTGCAACTGGTGCAACAAGCGCTGTATGCCAGCACCGATGGTGAAATCGCGGTTCTGGTGCGCAACCGCAGCCATCTGCGCGCGATCGTACCGGCGCTGAGCGCTGCCGGTATTCCCTGGCGCGCCGCCGATATCGACCCGCTGGCGGCACGCACCGCGGTGATGGATTTATTGTCGCTGTACAAGGCCTTGTCGAATCTGGCCGATCGCATTGCGTGGCTGGCGGTGTTGCGTTCGCCACTGGTCGGATTGAACAACAGCGATCTGCATACATTAGTAACCGGCGAGGATGATAGCGGCGGTAATTGCAGTATCTGGTCGCAAATGGTTTCCGCTGTCGATTCACGACGAGTGAGTGCCGACGGTTTCGCAGCATTGTCGCGCGCAGTCGAAGTTATCGGCGCCGCTTTCGCACAACGCGAGCGCAAATCGCCGCGCAGCTGGCTCGAAGGTGTCTGGCTCGCACTCGGTGGCACGTTGTGTCTCGCCAGCGATGACGACTGGCGCAATATCTATACGTTGTTCGATTTGATTGAGGCGCTGCCGCCCGGCGCTGCGATCGAACAACTCGAAACGCTTGTCGCGACGTTGTATGCGAAACCGCCGGCGTTGGCCGGAGCGCGGCTGTGGCTGATGACGATTCACAAATCGAAAGGCCTCGAATTCGATACCGTCATTATTCCCGGTCTCGACAAAATGCCGCGCAGCGACGACAAGCCGCTGCTGCAATGGGGCGAATATCTCGACCGCGATGGTAACGAAGGTCTGGTACTGGCCGCCGCGCCCGCATTCGGCGGCGCTGACGACGCGATTTATGACTGGCTCGATTTCGAGCGCAAACAGAAGCAGCAGCTCGAAGACACGCGTTTGTTTTACGTCGCTGCGACGCGGGCGATCAGCCGACTTTATCTGTTGTTCTGCGACAACCGCCCCAATAACGAAAAGCCGTTCGCGCCGGCTTCGCGTTCGCTGCTGTCGCGGATATGGAGCGGGGTTGAAGCAGGCGTGAGCTGGATCGAGCCGATACCGACGCAGATTTCGCTGTTGGATAGGGATAGTCCGCCGCACGCATCAGCAGATGCATTGACGCGCGTACCGCCCGCGTGGCGATTGCCGCTAGCAGCGTCCGGAACGTTGGCATTCGATCGTGCCGAGAATTTGCCGGATTTGACTCTGCGCGTGGACAGCGCGGAAATTCACGCGGGAGTATTGATTCATGGCTTGCTTGAACAATGCGCCAATGCCGGCGTCGAGCATTGGTTGCAGCGCACTGCAACACAGCAGCGTGCGCTGGTTGAACAGCTGGTAAAACAACGCGCCGTACCAGCCGCCCATCGTGACGACGTGGTCGAAAAAATTGTGTTCGCGATCAATGCCGCGCTGGCCGATGAACGCGGTCGCTGGCTGTTCGACAGTGCCCACACCGAAGCTGTTGCCGAATGGGAATTGTCGCTGGAAGATGGACGCCTCGTGGTCGACCGCAGTTTTGTCGACCGCGATGGTGTACGCTGGATCGTCGACTACAAGACGTCGAAGCCGCACGACAGCGAATCCCTGCCGGATTTTTATGCGCGAGAAGCTGATAATTATCGAGCGCAGCTCAATGGATACCGCGACGCGGTGGCTGCCCTCGATACCCGCCCCATACGACTGGCGCTTTATTTTCCCTGCGTGCCTGGGTGGCATGAGCTGTAATTCCGATAAAGACGCTTTCCGTTCCGGATCAGGCAAGACTTACCGACAGAGTATCCAAGTGAAACAAAAACCCAAATCCGGTCCGCGATTTTTCAAACCTGCACCCAAGGTTAAAAAAGTCGAACAAAAAATATGTGAAGTCGCCATCGAACGCCTCAGCGATGAAGGGCGCGGTATCGGATTTTTGCAGGGCAAAGTGGTATTCGTCGCCGGCGCTTTACCAGGCGAAAAAGCCAAAGTGAGAGTGCTCGACGAAAAACGCAATCTGATCGAAGCGGAACTGATTGAACTCACCGCACGTTCAGCGCAACGCATCGAGCCCGGCTGTCCCTTGTTCGGTCGCTGCGGCGGTTGCCAGCTGCAAATGCTCGACGACAGCGCGCAGCTCGCGCACAAACAACACATACTGGCGCATCTGCTCAAACCCGTTGCAGAGAATATGCAGTGGGAGAAACCACTGACCGCGACACCCTGGAATTATCGCCATCGCGCGCGTTTGGCAGTGACAGCGATCGATGGCCAGCCCGCAGTGGGGTTCAAAAGCGCGAATAGCCACCAGGTAATTCCGGTGCCGGCGTGCCCGATATTGGATGCACGCCTGCAACCATTGCTCGACGGGCTGCCGCAATGGCTGGCGCAGTTGAGCGAGTGGCGCCGCGTCGAAGAAATATTGATTGCGGTCGATGCCAACGGACAGTTGGCGCTGGACTGGAATATACAGCGCGCATCGCCCAAGGCCGATGCCGAAAAATTCCAGGCGCTGGCACAGGCGGCCGGTGTGATTTGTGGTCCGCACGCGGTATTGAATTACACCGTGCCGGGATCGAACAGTGCATTCGATTTTTCGGTGCGCGATTTTACGCAGGTCAATCCCGCCATCAACGATCAACTGGTGCAACGAGCACTCGAATGGCTGGCGCCGATGCCAGCCGATCAGATTGCCGATCTGTTTTGCGGTCTCGGCAATTTTACGTTGCCGCTGGCCCGCAATGCGCAAGCGGTGGTTGGCTACGAAGGCAGTTCGGTAATGGTGGAGCGCGCCCGCACCAATGCCGTAGCGCGGAGCAGCAGCGCGACCTTTGAAGCGCTCGATTTATTCGAGAAAGCGGCGCAATTACCCGATCGATTCAACAAGGTTTTGCTCGATCCACCGCGTGCCGGCGCCAAAGCGGTCTGCGGGCAACTGGCGCAATCGAAACAGGTGCAATGTATCGTCTATGTGTCGTGCAATCCGCAAACGCTGTTGCGCGATCTGGGAATATTGACGGCGGGTGGTTTTAACCTCGACCGTGCTGCACTGGTCGATATGTTCCCGCAGACCGGTCATTGCGAGACCCTCGTGCAATTAAAACGCTAATCGGGTTCGGGTGGCGACTACGACTCGACTATCGCATGCCAGGCTTGCAGTTTTGCCTGCGGTGACAACGCGGCATGTGCAGGGCTGGTCGATGGCAGGCGTTGATAACGCAGCGCGTCGAGATGCGCGATTCCTGGCAACACGGCCTTGCGAAATAGTTGTTCCGCCTTCGCGCCATTGAAGAACACGCGCTGGATTTTCGGGTGCCGTTTGAAAAAATCGACAAAGTCATTCGCGATCATGCTGTCCTGCCGAATGTCGCTGTCGAGGCTGCCTTCGCGCTGACAGGCGTGCAGGACATCCCATAACGCGACCCCGGAATTGCACAACGCATCGATTCGTTGTTCATAGGATGCTGCGGCATCGAAACCCAGGATTTGCGCGGTGACAGACCAGAAGGCATTGCGCGGATGGGCGTAATACTGCTGCTTTTGCAGCGACAGAACACCGGGCATCGATCCGAGAATCAACACCCTGGCGTCGGGGGTGGCGATGGGCGGAAAGCTAAAGATCAATTAATTGTCGTGTTCCTTATGCTCGGTCATTTCATGCGAGGTGATGGACCCCTCGCTAAACAAATAATCCTTGAGATGTTTGTCGAAGGCGGGATCGCGCCGGCGAATCCACTCCAGCACCATCGCCGCGTGTTCTTTTTCCTCGTCGCGATTATGTACCAGGATCGCTTTCAGCTCGGGACTGCTGCAGGCATCGACGCGCTGGTTGTACCAGTCGACCGCTTCCAGCTCCTCCATCAATGAGGAAATGGCGCGATGCATGTCGAGCGTCTGTTCCGATAGTTTATCGAGGGGTTCGTGAAAGCCTTCGCTTGCCATGTCATTACTCCTATCGGATGGATGTGACGGGTTCCCCCAGTTTTCCACGCCTGACGCGGCAATAAAACCGGAAAGACAGCCGATATTCTGTCGGACTATTCTGACATCGCGGATCGCTCTTGCGTGTCCTGCCGTCGCGCGGCCAGCACCACAAATTTGGCATTGGCGGCAATCTGTCGGCAATTGCCGAATAGCCGTTTCAGCGCACTCTGATAATCGAGATGACGGTTGCCGACGATCCACAGCTCGCCACCCTTGCGCAGATGTTGTTTGCTCTGGGTAAATAATTGCCGGGCAATATGATCGCCGATCACATGTTGCTGGTGGAACGGCGGATTGCACAGGATCAGATCGAACGCAGCACCGTCGTAGAGGCTGAGGCCGTCGCCGATGTGAAAGCGTTCGGGGACCGGCTCACCGATATTGCGCTGCCAGTTGGCGCGGGCGCTCGCGATCGCCTGATAGGACTCATCAAAGGCATGGATTTCAGCATTGGGGCGGAGTTTCGCCAGTGCCAGGCTGAGAATGCCATTACCGCAACCCAGGTCGGCAATACGCGTTGTCGCCGATAAGTCGGCTCCTGGCAACTGAGGGAAGTGTTCGATAAAAAAGCGTGCGCCGATATCGAGTTTTTCGCGCGCGAAAACATTGGCATCGCCGCCCAATGTCAGTCCATATTCCGGAAACGTAGTCTCGGCAATTTGCGGTGTTTGCGGAGCCGGTAGCGATGGATCGAATTCAATCTGAAATACATGCGATTTACGTTTGCCGGGCAACGTGGTCACGCGGCCGAGGCGCGTCAACAACGTTTTGGTGTCGGGCAATAAATGTTTATCCATGCCACCGACGAAGATGACCGTTTGCGCATTGATGATTGGAAACAGTTGCGCAATTTGCTGCTCGAACAGCGCCGTTGATTTGGGCGCGCGCCACACGATCAGGTCGAATGACGTACTCGCCTGCGAGGTGACGGGTTGTTCCGTGGCGGGCAGAGTGGAGCAGGTTTCCGCCAGCTGATTCAGCGTCCAGTTAGCCTGTGTCGCGAAATGGCTCGTACAGGAATCTGACCAACACACCGGATGTTGTGTGTGCAGTGCGCAAGCCAGCGCGCCGAAATTGTCGTTGATGATTAATGCGCGCCGCGAAGGATGAGCGGCCGCCAGTTCCAGTGCTGCCAGTTCCAGTAAAAGTTCATCGGCACCATCCCACGCCTTGAGCCCATTGACTCGCGGCCGGCGGTGCAGTTCGAAGACACCAAAAGCGTTATGGAACCTTGTCTCTTGCCTGGAGTGCTGCATGAGCGTCGTCGATTGCGCAGTTCGTGAATTGAAATCCCGGGTTTCAGCGATCCCAGAAATGGCAGGCGACCTGATGCCCCGCATCGCTGGCGACAATTTCCAGCCTGGGTGCTTCCGCCGTGCAACGGTGTTGCGCTATCGGGCAGCGGGTATGAAAACGGCAGCCGCTGGGTGGATTCAGCGGGCTCGGAATTTCGCCGCTCAATGATTGTTGCGGAATGGTGGCATCGGGTTCGGGTTTCGGTATCGACGCGATCAGGTATTGCGTGTACGGATGCAGTGCCTTGTGGTAGATCGAATCGGCGCGCGCCAGTTCGACGATTTCGCCCAGATACATTACGGCGATGCGGTCGCTCAAATGGCGCACCACCGACAGGTCGTGCGAAATAAACAACATCGATAAATTCAGCGAGCTGCGCAGTTCGAGCAGCAGGTTGATGATCTGCGCCTGGATCGATACGTCGAGGGCCGACACCGCTTCATCGCAGACGACGAACTCCGGATTGAGCGCAATCGCGCGCGCAATGCCGATGCGCTGGCGCTGGCCGCCGGAAAATTCATGCGGGAATTTGTCGATGCTCGACGCCCCCAGGCCGACACGCGCGAGCAGTGCGACGACGGCGGCGTGGCGCTCCTGACGATTGCCGACGCCGTGGACCAGCAGGGGTTCGCCGATGATGTCGCCAATGGTGTGGCGCGAGTTCAGGGAATCGTATGGGTCCTGAAAAATCATCTGTAGCCGGCGCCGCATTTTTCGCATCGGTGCGCGCCCGAGTTTGTGGCGGCGTTCGCTGTCGAAAATGCTTTCGCCATCGAATTCGATTGCGCCTGCATCCGGTTCGTACAAACGCAACAGTGCTTTCGCGAGCGTCGATTTGCCGCAGCCGGATTCGCCGACCAGTCCCAGCGTTTCACCGGGATAAATATCGAAGGACACACCATCGACGGCGTGCAGAAATTGTTTGTGTTGTTTGAGCACACCGCTGCGTTGTTGAAAATATTTGCGCAGGTTGCGCACGCGTAATAGCGGTTTTTTGTCGTTGTCAGCGGCGGTCACAGGCGTGTCTCCGCAGAGTGTGTTGACGGCGCGTTGAGTGGATGAAAACACGCGGCGAAATGTTGCGGTGTGATCGCATCGAGTGGCGGCAGCATTGCGCAGATATCGGTGCGGCGCGCGCAGCGATTCGAGAAGGCGCAACCGGCCGGGCGCTCATGCACGTCGGGGACCTGTCCGGGAATGGCGGGCAATGGCTGTTGCGGCATGGGCGCGCGCGCGGCCAACGAATTCATTAACCCCTGCGTGTAGGGATGATGCGGCTGTGCAAACAGATCGCGCACATTGGCGTGTTCAATGACTCGGCCGGCATACATCACGGCCACCTTGTCGCAGGTCTCGGCGATTACACCGAGATCGTGCGTGATAAACAACACGGCCATGTTGGAATCGCGCTGCAATTGTTTGATCAGCCGCAGCACCTGCGCCTGCACCGTCACATCCAGCGCGGTGGTTGGTTCGTCGGCGATCAGCAATGCGGGGTCGCAGGCGAGTGCCATCGCGATTGTTACCCGTTGGCGCATGCCGCCCGATAATTGGTGTGGGTAGGCAGCGATTCGTTCCTGTGGTGCGGGCATGCCAACGCGCTCCAGCAATTCGATTGCGCGCGTCCGGCGTTGCGGGGCATTCATTGTCGGGCGATGTAATTCCAGCACTTCTTCGATCTGGCGGCCGATGGTGTGGACCGGGTTGAGCGCGGTCATCGGGTCCTGGAAAATCATCGCGATGCGGTCGCCACGCAATTTCTGCATGGCCGTGCGCGGCAGTTTCAATAAGTCTTCGCCGTTGAAAATAATTCGGCCGGACTCAACCTGCATCACGGGTTGCGGCAGCAGACGCAGAATCGACAGCGCCGTCACACTTTTGCCGCTGCCTGATTCGCCGACGAGGCCGAGGGTTTCGCCCGGTTCGATGCCCAGCGAAATATCATCGATGACGGTGGCGCGCCGACCGCCGCTGTCAAGACTGATGCGAAGGTTGTCGATCTGCAACAAGCTCATGGCGCGCCACCTCCCGAGATTTGTGGCTGCGCACCGACGCGCCAGGTTTCATCGAGGATTTCGATGGGGTCGAATTTTTCCCCTAAGGGTCGCGCGCGCTGTACTTCTGTTTTTACATCTTCGTCGATCCAGAACAGGCCGCCGCTGCTGGTGCCGAATGGTTCGACAATTTCGGTGGAGGTACGGGTGGCGTAACCCTGCGGCAGCCGAATCCAGCGCCAGAAGGCTTCGCGGGTATAGGGAATCTTGTAGGTGGGAATAAACACGGCGCTTTCATGCACCATCAGTTCAAGTTCGCGGGCCAGTCGTACGCGTTCTTCTTTGGTCGTGGCTTTTTGGTAGGCGATGATTTCGCGATCCATGAGCGGGTCGGCCGTGTTCGTGATGTTGTTGGTGGCCGGCTTGTTCGCGTTGTCGGAGTGGAAATGTTCCCAATAACGTGGCGTCAATCCGCCGCCTGCCCACGCCATCAGCGCGATCTGATGTTTCTTTTCCATAATCTGTTTGTAGGCGGCGGAGGGGTCGAGGTATTGCAGTGTCAATTCGACGCCCGCTTTTAGCGCCTCCTGCTTAAAGACCACAAGCCGCGATGTGTGATCCTGACTGTAATAGGTCACCCGCAACGATAGGCGCTCGCCATTGCGTGTGCGTATGCCGTCGGGTCCGCGTGTCTGCCAGCCGGCATTATCGAAATGCTGGTTGGCCTTGGCGATATCGAACGGGCGGGCATGGATGTCGCGATTGCTGTAATCGCCGAAACCTTCATTCATGGTTTGCAGACGTTCGTAGTCGTTGCGCAACACGGTGCGAATCACCTTGTCGACGTTAATCGCGTAGGCGAGTCCGAGGCGCACATTGCGGTCGGCGAGAATCGGGTCGCCTGTGTTGAGAAAAAATCCCTGCGGGGATTGCGGTACGTCGTTGTAGAACTTGATGCGACCGATGTAACCGTTCTCGAACGGACGGCCTTGCGCTTTTTTGTACCAGAGGCGGGGCATGACCAGGCCGAAGCTGTCGAGTTCGCCCTTGGCAAAATAACTGTAGGCGGCGTTTTGATCGCGAATGATTTTTACGCGCACATAGTCGACATTAAAGCGGTGGCGATAGAAACGTTTGTCGCTTCCCCACCAATCCTCGACGCGGGCGAATTCGACGTATTTTCCCTTGCGCACCTCGCTGATCTGATAGGGGCCGGTGTTGGGCTCGACGCGCCAGTTGTAATTTTTTACCCAATTTTCGTCGAGCTTGTGAAAGTGGCGCGGTGTCGGGCCGATGGCAACCTGAAAGAGCAACTCATAATTGGGTTTGGCATCGGCTGCCGCGACAGCGATGGTGTAGTCGTCGTATTTCACGACATCCTTGAGGATTTCACCGTAATAATTATTCGAGAAGGGATCGAGAATAAATTTGGAGCGCATGAACTCCATCGTGAATAAATAATCATCCGCCGTTACCGGCGCACCATCCGACCAGCGGGCGTCAGGGTCGAGCCGGAAGTAAACCGTTTTGCCATCGGGGTCGAAGGCCCAGTGGGTCGCCAGCTCGGGGATGGGGTTGAGTGTATTCGGATGAATGCTGACCAGGCTGAGTGAATTGGCGCGCAGGTAATTGGCAAACGTGTTGTTGGCGTCGGGGCCGATTTGACGCAGGGTCAGGGGGAAGCCGGGCGTATAAGTGCGAAAGCGGCCACCCCTTTTTGCATTCGGATCGGCGAATGCAGGGTCGGTATCGTTGGTTTGCCAGTTCAGGTTTGCAGGCAGTGTCGGCGGCGCAGCCAATGAGGCGAAGGCTGCCAGCCACAGCAGAACGATCAACACCAGCTTGTTCTGTGTTTTGTCATTCATAGAAAAGAAATGCCCGCGGATCGAAAGCCTCGCGAATCGCTTCGCCGATAAACGTCGCCAACATCAATACCAGCGTAATTGCGCACACCACGCTGCCGACGATCCATAGCGATTCGAGATTGTCCGTGCCCTGTTTCAACAATTCGCCCCAGCTCGGCGTGGGTGCCGGCAGGCCGAAGCCGAGATAGTCGAGCGCGGTGAGAGCGGTAATGCCTGCGGTCAGCGAGAAGGGAATAAAGGTGACGATGGTCGAAACGGTGTTGGGCAGGATGTGGCGAAAAATGATGCGACCACTGCCGGCGCCGATCGCGCGTGCCGCCATCACATAGTCGCGTGCATTTTCGCGATAGGTTGCGGTGCGCATGTAGGTGGTCATGCCCATCCAGCTGAAGGCGACGGTAATCAGTAACAATGTCCCGAAACCTGGTGGTACTACCGATGCGACGATCATGATCACGTACAGGAAGGGCACGTTCGACCAGATTTCTATCAGTCGTTGCAGCAACAAATCGAAGGTGCCGCCCCAGAACCCCATCAGGCAACCGATGACGACGCCGATCAGATATTCGCAGGTGAGCAGCAATAGCGAAAATACGATCGCGATGCGAAAGCCGTAAAACAATCGCGCCAGCACGTCGCGTCCGGTGATATCGGTGCCGAGCAGATGGCCCGATGTGAATGAGGGGGCAAAGGGTGGGAAATCGTTTTCGACCAGATCGGTTTCGAAGGGGTTGAATGGCACGGGCGGCAGTAATACCCAGGTATCGGCATCGCCATCATTGGCGAATTTTTTTTTCAGCTCGCGGTAATTGGTTTCGTAGGCGTAGTCGAGGCCGAAGTCGCTGCCCGGGCGCACTGCGCCGTAAGTCGGGAAATGCCAGCCGTGGTAACTGACGATCAGCGCGCGACTATTGATCAGCAGTTCGGCAATCAACGTCGCAGCGATGAGTGTGCCGAGCAGCATGGCCGACCAATAGCCGCGGCGAATCTGCCGGAAACGTTGCCAGCGACGGCGAGTGACGGGATTGAGACGGAAGCGCATCGGCTCAGTTTTCTCCGAAGCGAATGCGCGGATCGACCCACGCCACACAGAGATCGGAAAGAATATTGCCGATCAGATACAGCAGTGCACTCAACACCAGAATGCCCATCACCACCGGATAATCGCGCTCCAGCAACGATTCGTAGCCGAGCAGTCCGATACCGTCGATATTGAAAATGATTTCAATCAGAAACGAGCCGCTCAACACCAGCGAAATATTGTTTCCAAACGAAGTGGCAATCGGAATCAGGCTGTTGCGCAATGCATGGCGCCGCACCGCGCCGCGAAAACTGTTGCCCTTGGCAATGGCGGTGCGCAGGTAGTCTGCCGACAGGTTGTCCATCAGCGCATTTTTCATCAGCAATGTCGTGATCGCGAAACTGCCGGCGAGATAGGCGATCAGTGGCAGCGTCGCGTGATAAAGAACATCCGCCAGTTTGCCGGGCGCACTGCGCGTGTCGAAATCGTCGCTGACAAATCCGCCGAGCGGGAACCAGTCGAAATAGGACGCAAACAATGTCAGCAGTGCGATGCCGACGACATAACTCGGCAGCGCGTAGCCGAGAAATACCAGTATCGAACTGAGGTGATCGAAGCGGCTGCCGTGATGAATCGCTTTGCTGAGTCCGAGCGGTATGCAGACCGCATAGGTAATCACCAGTGTCGCCAAGCCGTAAAAAATCGAAATGGGAAAACGTTCGCTGACCAGCGTCCATACCGGGTCGTGGTAGCGCGTTGATACACCGAGATCCAATCGCAGTACGCGCCCCAGCCACTGTGCATAACTGACCAGCATCGGTTTATCGAAACCGTAATACGCCTGCAGCTGTTGCAGTTGCTCGGCCGAAAGTGTGCTGCCCGAGCGGGTTTCGGTGCCGGCGCGCGGGCCTGCGCTCTGACCCATTGCCGCCTGTTGCATCAACCGTTCAACGGGCCCGCCCGGCACCACGCGCGTGATGGCAAACACCAGCAGCGTAATACCGACAAAGGTCGGGATCACCAGCAGCAGGCGGCGGAGAAAATATCCAAACATGGGCAACCCAGATGAGGGCGTACGAGTGCGCACGCACCGATGAAAGCGCGGCTACGTTAACAACTTAAGTGCAGTCCGAAAAGGTTTCGGCGCGTGAACTACACTGAGCCGATCCGTTTGTTGCTGTGTCAACAATCGTGAAACACACCTTTGCTGCAAGACGCCCCCATGAATGACCGTTCGTCCGACCAGAATTCCGATTTAAGACCGCTTGGCCTAGATGCCTGGGTGACCCGGTTGCATCGCGCTGAGTTGCCGGTGCTCGGTGGTGTCATGCGCGATATCAATCGCCTGACGCGCGGCTCCGATACCTCGGTCGATCAGCTGGCGCAGGTGATTCTGCGCGATGCGTCGCTGACCACCAAAGTGTTGCGACTCGCCAGCAGCGCCTATTTCAATCCGCAGGTGGAACGCGATGTCACGACGTTGAGTCGCGCGGTGCTCAAGCTCGGTTTCAACGGCATCAAGGCCATCAGCCTATCGGTGATGTTGATCGACTCGCTACTGCGCAAAGGCGCGCGGCAACGCATGTTGCAATGGCTGGCGCGCGGGTTTCATGCTGCCGTGCAGGCGCGTGCCCTGGTCCAGGGGCGCACTGATGTCGATGCCGAAGATGTGTTTGTCGCGGCGTTATTGTTGCACGCGGGCGATCTGGCGTTCTGGAGTGCCCGCGGCAATGAGGCGACGCTGCTGGAGGCGCGCCTGAGCGATCGCCGCAATGATGACGACTGCGAGCGCGCGGTGCTCGGCACGACGTTGAAGGAAGTCACGCGCGAGCTGGCCGGATTGTGGTGCATGAGCGAGACCATGCTGGCGGCGCTGGAGGAGGGTGTCGCCAGCAACGCTGCGGTGCGTGCAGTTCAGCTGGGCGATGCGATCAGCCTGGCGGCCGAAGGCGGCTGGGATTCTCCGGAGATGAACACGGTGCTGGAGCAGGTCTCGGCATTTACCGGCCGCGGCCTGATCGACTTGTTGCCGCAACTGCAAAATGGCGCACGCGAGGCCGCGGCGGTGGCGGTCAATTTCGGCGCCAATGCGATCTGCCATTTCATCCCGGGCGACGACGCCAGCGTGACGAAGCGTCGACCCGCGCATCGTGCGGATCCGCAGCTGCAACTGAAAATCCTGCGCGAGATGGCGACGATGATTCAGGAGGGGGTCGACGCCAACACGTTGTTTCAGACCGTGGTTGAAGGCGTCCATCGCGGAGCCGGCTTCGAGCGCGTAGCGCTCTGTCTGATCGATCCAAAAAGCAAATTGTTGCAGGCTAAACATGTGCTCGGCGATGAAGGTTCGAGCTGGCGCGAGACCTTGCGCGTGCCGACCCGCAGCGAGCAGGACAATCTGCTGGCGTATTGCCTGCACTCGCGGCAGACGATCTGGCTGAAGCCGGAGCAACGGTCGCCGCTGCAGCATCTGATCGACAAGTCGTTGCAGGCGTTATTGGCAACGGATAATTGTGTGTTGGCGGCGTTGTATACGAATACGCGCAATATTGGTGTGCTGCTGGCCGATCGAGGGCTCGGCGGCGAGCCCATCAGTCAGGAGCAGTACGAGAGTTTCAGTCACTTTGCCAGTCAGGCAAATATGGGGCTGGCCATGCTGGCGGCGCGAGTCGCCCGGAAATAGCGATTGTGCAAGCTGGAGCGGAGCGTGTCCGGTAGCAAAGGGGCGGAGAGAGTCCGGAGCTAGTTGGCGGTCAGGGTTTGCGGAACATACAGCGTCAGCTTCTGGCCAGCGCGCAGGCTGCGCGGGTTGACCTGATTCCAGCGCAGGATGTCTTCGATCTCGATATTGAATTTAGTGGCGATGCCGAACAACGAATCGCCGCCTTTTACCGTGTAACCCACTTTTTGTGCAGGTGTACTGTCGGATGCATTGTCCTGCGGGGCCTTGGCAGCAGAGGCCGCCGCGACAGTCGTCGGTTTTGTCGTGGCAGCAATCGTCAGGCGCTGACCCGGGCGCAGGCTGTTGCTGCCAAGGCTGTTCCAGCGCTGGATGTCGGCGGCCTTGACGCCGTAACGTTTCGAGATCTGCCACAGCGTTTCGCCGACGGCAACAGTGTGGGTGGTGTTAGCCGCACCGACAGTGCTGGCTGCCAGCGGGGGTGCAACCGCCGCGGTTGGCGTGCGTCCACCTGGAATCAGCAGCAATTGACCGACGCCGACATTATTGCCACCGAGGCGGTTGACGCTGGCAATCGCGGCCGGATCGACCGCAAATTGGCGTGAAATACTGAGCAGCGTATCGCCTGCTGCAACCCGGTAATCCTGATAGTCCTGATTGCTGAAACGCTGGCCGGGCGGGGTTTGTGCGAGCTGCTGCGAGAAGCGGTCGGCGGCGTTGGCGGGCACCAGAATTTTGTGCGGGCCTTGGGGGTGGGTAGCGAGCCGGCGCAAACCCGGGTTGAGCTTGCGCATTTCATCGACACTAACCCCGGCCAGGTTTGCCGCCTTGTTCAGATCGAGTGCCCCGTAGGTGTTGACCGCGGCGAAGTAGGCGCGGTTGGGGACGTGGTAAAGCGTGATGCCATAGCGACGTGGGTCGGCCACGATCCGCGAGAGTGCCAGCAGCCGCGGCACATAGGTCCGTGGTTCATCGCGAATGCTCAGGTTCCAGAAATCGGTCGGTTTACCGAGGCGGCGATTGTGTTCGATGGCGCGCTGGATCGTGCCTTCACCGCAGTTGTAGGCAGCTACTGCAAGGAGCCAGTCGCCGTCGAATTTGTCGTGCAGGAACTGCAGGTAATCCAGCGCTGCGTCGGTCGAGGCGATGACATCGCGGCGGCCGTCAAACCAGTCGGTCTGGTGCAGGCCAAATTTTTTCCCGGTCCCGGGAATGAACTGCCACAGACCTGAGGCGCCACTGCGCGACAGCGCGAACGGATCGTAGGCGCTTTCAATAAACGGCAGCAATGCCAGCTCGGCCGGCATATTGCGTTGTTCGACGGCCGCGGCAATGTAGTGCAAATAACGTTCGGAGCGCTGCGTCACTTTATAAACGTAGGCGGGGTGAGTGCGATACCAGGACAGCTCTTTTTCAACCTGCACACCATCGGTATGGCGGTCGAGCTGGAAGCCGTCACGCAGTCGCTGCCAGATGGGATCGTTTTCTACCAGATTGCCGCCATTAGAGGTGTCGTCGTCGGAGCTGAACAGGTCCGACATCGGGTTGCGGGTGCTGCGGGGAGTGGTCTGGCTGGTGGGGTTCGGGGGGTTGGCGGTGGTGGCGCTTTGATTTGCTGGGGTGGTGTTGCAGCCGGCGATCAAGGTCAGCAGCAAGATGGGCAACAGCGCGAATGCACGCGTACCCACTCGCTTGAAGTGTTTTTTCTTGACGCTGTTCTGGTTGCCGCGAAGGCGAAATAGACGCATGCCGGTCGCTTCCAATTGATAAAAAAGTCGACAAAGTGAACCGGAGTCTATGGGCTTGAGCTAGCCACGTCAAAACCGAATTCCCGGAATCGGGCTGTTGTCGACGCGTATGGAGACCGGAAAGCTGGAAACGGGAGATGCTTCCGTATCCGCTGTGCAGCGCCAATCAGAGCGACTGTGAGGCGATCGACGGTAGTAATTAAAGCGGGAGCGGGTACTATAGCCGCCACTTTTCGAATCCGGTTTTGCCCTCGACGATGCCTCTCTGGAAACGCCAGCCGCCACCGCAAATCATCGCGCAGACCATGCGCCAGTGGTTCGCGTCGGAGCTGGGTGCGGAACTGCTGACACAGGAACAGCGCCTGATTGGCAGCGAGCTGACCGATCTGTTCGGCTACCACCTGTTGCAACTCGGCTTCGACAGCGAGCTGCCGCTGTTCGGCGACTGCCGCGTGCAGCGTTGTTTCCAGGCCGGCCCGGTACCGCCGCCGACGAACTCGCCCCATCCTTTCGTGCAATGCGCCTTTGAAGCGCTGCCGTTCGAGAGCGACAGTCTCGATGGTGTGATTCTCCAGCACGTGCTCGAATTTGCCACCAACCCGCACGCGGTGCTGCGCGAGTTATATCGCGTCACGGTGCCGCATGGCCGGGTGATGGTGGTTGGCTTCAATCCCTGGTCGCTGTTTGGTTTGCGGATGCTCAGCGGGCGGCTGCGGCCGGAGTCGTTGTGGCACAACCATCTGCTGTCGGCGTCGCGGGTCAGTGACTGGCTGGAGCTGCTCGGATTCACGGTGCAGAGCACCCAGTTCGGTTTTCATCGCCTGCCTTTTCATCGCAGCGCACAGTGGTTGAAAAGTTGTGACGAATCGTCCTGGAGTCCAGGTCTGCGGCGATTGCCGTTCGGTGCGGTCTACGTGTTGACAGCGGTCAAGCAAGTGGTCGCGACACCCAACGTCAAACTGCGCTGGCGTCCGCAGGTGACGATCAATCCCCTGCCTGTCCCCAAACCCAGCGCTGTGGTCGGCCAGCGCCGCGATGGCAACGGCGATTTTCCGAGATCGGTATGAAATCCATTGAAATTTTCACCGACGGCGCGTGCAAGGGAAATCCCGGGCCCGGTGGCTGGGGAGCGTTGCTGCGTTATCAGGGCAACGAAAAAAGCTTGTTCGGCGGCGAGCCTGACACCACCAACAACCGCATGGAGCTGCGCGCTGCGATCGAAGCGCTGCGCGCGCTGAAAGAGCCCTGCGAGGTGGCGCTGACTACCGACTCCGAGTACGTGCGCCGCGGCATTACCGAGTGGATCGCCAACTGGAAAAAACGCGGCTGGCGCACGGCGAGCAAACAGCCGGTCAAGAATGTCGATTTGTGGCAGGACCTCGATACCGAATGCCAGCGCCACGTCGTCAGCTGGCACTGGATCAAGGGCCACAGCGGGCATCGCGAAAACGAACTGGCCGATGCCCTCGCCAATCGCGGTATCGCCGAAATGCAGGGCACGCTCGGCTAACAACTTGTTTAAAAAATCTTGAATTCGCGCTGTTTTAGCGTGGGGGGAAGGGCGCATGCGCCAGATCGTTCTCGATACCGAAACCACCGGCCTGGAGCCGAGCCAGGGCCATCGGCTGATCGAAATCGGCTGCGTCGAGCTGGTCAATCGCCGGCTGACCGGCCGCCACTACCATCAATACCTCAATCCCGATCGCGAAATCGACGCCGGTGCCATCGAGGTCCACGGCATCACCAACGAAATGCTGGCTGACAAGCCGTTCTTTCCGGCGATCGTCGACGAGATGCTCGATTTTATCCGCGGCGCCGAACTGATCATCCACAACGCGCCGTTCGACCTGGGTTTCCTCAACAACGAATTGCAATTGGTCGGCCGCAGCGAACGCATTCGGGATATCTGCGGTGTGATCGACACGCTGGTGCTGGCGCGGCAGCGGCATCCGGGCCAGAAAAACAACCTCGATGCGCTGTGCGGACGCTACGGCGTCGACAACTCCCAGCGCGATCTGCACGGCGCACTGCTGGACGCGGAAATCCTCGCCGATGTCTATCTGTTGATGACCGGCGGCCAGACTGCGCTGGCGCTGGCGGGAGCCGAACAGTCAGCCACTAACCAAAGCGGCGCAGCCACCGGCATCCGTCGTCTGGCGGCCGGTAGGCCCTTGTTGCCGGTGGTGTCGGCGACGGCTGTCGAGCTCGAAGCGCACGAGCGCCGCCTGCTTGAAATCGACAAGGCCAGCGCGGGTAAAACCCTCTGGCGGCAGTAGATAGGGACTGGAAACATGGATGGCCGCAAGGCCGCATGCCGGACCTTCTGCTATAACTAGCGGGCGCTTTTTCCGGAAAAGGATTCGCCGTGTCACAGGAACAAATCAACCTGAATTCCCTCGCAATGGTCCGCGAAGAACTGGATGCCACCATCCAGCGCGCTGCCAGCGAGTTTGAAGTTTTCCTCGCGGATACCCACAACAGTGCGGCGATCGAAAGTTGCCGCAACGACATCAGCCAGATCGGCGGCACCTTGCGTTTGATCCAGTGCACCGGCGCCGCCGTGCTCGCCGACGAGATGGCAGCCACCGTCGGTGACGTCGCCGCCGCCGCGCCCGCCGCAAGCGAGGCGCTGGCGGGCGCCCTCAGCCACGCCTTTTTTGCGCTGCCGCGTTACATCGAATTTATCGCCACCCGCAAATTCCTGAATCCCTATCTGGTGATTCCGTACGTCAACGAATTGCGCGTGGCGCGGCGCCAGCCGGTCATCCCCGAATACCATTTCGATTCGGCGCCGCTGTCGCTGACGCCGGTGACCCCGCTGACCGGTTCCGACGCGCCGCCGAATCTGTCGGCGCTGAGCCGATTGCGGCAGATGTACCAGGTGGGCCTGCTCGCCATCCTGCGGCAGAAGAACGAAACACTGAATCTGCAGCTGATTGCGCGCGCGAGTGCGCGGTTTGCGGCGCAGACGCCGGTTTCCAGCGGTCGTGGGTTGTGGCAATTGGCGGCCGCCGTTACCGAAGCATTGGCCAATCGCGGCCTGTCGATGAACCTCAACCGCAAACGGACGCTCGGCGGGCTTGAGCGGCTGATGGCGCGTTACGTCAAAGGCGGTGAAGAGGCGCTGGTCGCCGCGCTCGACAACAATCTGCGCAAAGAGCTGGTGTACATGCTGGCGCTGTCGGCGCACCGCGACGGGCTGGTCAAGCCTGTGGCCGCCGCGTTCCGGATTCCGGCACTGTCGCCGAACGACCGCGAGCTGACGGCCTATCGCGATGCGATGCGCGGGCCCGGTCTCGAAGCGATCGATTCCGTCGTCAAGGTATTGAAGGAAGAGCTCCGCAACGCCAAGGATATTCTCGAGATCGCGTCGCAGAACCAGAGTATTTCCACCGAGGAAGTGGCGCCGCTGCGGGAGACGTTGAATCGCGTCGCCGATACCTTGCGCATGGTCAATCTGCGTGCGCCGGCCGATATTCTGCGCGGCCAGCTGGCCATGGTTGAAGGTTGGGCTGGGCAACAAAATGGTGTGCCGGCGGAACAGTTTCTAGCGGTTGCCGACGCGCTGCTGTTTATTGAAAGCAGTCTGTCGAGCCTCTACCGCCATGAGTTGACGGCAGACGATCTGGAAAATGTCACCGATGCGATGCGCAAGCAGATTATCGCCGAAAGTCATTTTGCCGATGCGTCGCGCATCGTCATCGACGAAGCGCAAAACGGTATTGCGATGTCGAAACGCGCGATCACGTCCTACGTCGAATCCAATTTCGATCCGGTGCATATCGCCAATGTGGCAACCACGCTGAATTCGGTGCGCGGTGGTGTGCAATTGCTCGGTTACATCCGCGCTGCCAATATCCTGAAAGGTTGTGTCGCTTTCGTCGATCTGACCGCGCACGACAAGCAGTCGAGCAATCCACAGCGCCAGCAATTGCTGGAAACGCTGGCCGATGCGCTGATCAGCATGGAGTACTACCTCACCGAACGGGCAGCCAACCGCGAGCCGGACGATCGGATTCTCGACGTCGCCGAAGAAAGCCTGGAGGCGCTCGGTTTTCTCGTGGATAAACCGTAAACCGATCCGCCGTGAATCGACCAGACTCGATGACCAAACTCGCAACGACAACATCAATGGGCAGTGGGAGTAGCGCGCCATGATTTATCCGGCAGTCGCCGTGGTACTCGCCCTAATTGCGGCGGTGATAGTGCTGCTCGGGTTGCGCCTGTTATTCAATCGGCACTGGCTGCTGGGTTGGCTGCGCGGCATGTTCGGCCTCGCCATTGTCGCCGTCGCAGTGATTCTCGCGCTTGCTGCGTGGGATCTGCGCAGCTACCGGCAGGTACTGGCCGAACAACCGGTGGCGACGCTGACCTTCAATAAACTCGAATCCCAGCGTTATGGTGTGACGCTGGTATTTCCGGATAGTCGCGAGCAGCGGCTGGAGTTGAGTGGCGATCTCTGGCAACTCGACGCGCGCATATTGAAGTGGAGCACCGCGCTGGCGGGTCTCGGTTTGAAACCGGGTTATCGGCTCGATCGTATCAGCGGTCGTTATCTCTCTCTCGAAGACGAACAGAATCGGCCACGCAGCGTGGCCGAACTCGGCACGGAAAAAGCCATACTTGATGCCTGGTACTGGCTGCGTCAAGTCAACCAGCGGTTTACCGTGCTGGATGCGCAATACGGCAGCGCTGCGTATCTGCCGATGGCCGATGGCGCTATGTTTACTGTCAATATCGGTCCCTCCGGGCTGGTCGCCAAACCCCTCAACGACCGCGCAAAGCTGGCCGCCGAACGCTGGGAATAGTGCCACCCGCGTTGGCTTGACTTCACCGGGGTCAAACTCCACCATGCCCACCCCCTGATTTTTCAGGAGCCGTTTATCAAGCGGTTCCTTGGTTTCTGCCTGTGGAGTTTTGCCGTTGGAATTCTTTACCGACTACGCCCTGTTTTTGCTGAAAGCCGTCACCATCGTCGCCGCCATTCTGATTATTGTCACCGGTGCGATTGCGATCGGACAGCGTCATCGGCACACGCCCGACGGCCATATCGAAGTGCAGGATCTCAACGACCGTTTTCAGGGATTTGAAGACGACATCAAATCCTCGATTTTTTCCGACTTTGAATTGAAGGCCTGGCACAAGGAGGAAAAGCGTAAGGAAAAAGCCGAGCGCAAGGCCGAGAAAAAACACAAGGATGACGAGCCGCCGCGCAAGCGTATTTTTGTGCTTGATTTCGACGGCGATCTGCACGCATCGGCGGTGGAGAATCTGCGCGAGGAAATCAGCGCTATCCTGACGCTGGCAACTCCAGAAGATGAAGTGTTGCTGCGCCTCGAGAGTGGCGGCGGCATGGTTCACACCTACGGCCTCGCCGCGTCGCAATTGCAGCGTCTGGTCAGCGCCGGCATTGCCTTGACTGTATCGGTCGACAAGGTCGCCGCCAGCGGCGGTTATATGATGGCTTGCATCGCGCCACGCATTATCGCCGCGCCGTTCGCGATCATTGGCTCCATCGGCGTGATGGCGCAGTTACCGAACTTCCATCGCCTGCTGAAAAAACACGACGTCGATATCGAATTGCACACCGCGGGCGAATTTAAACGCACGCTGACCGTGCTCGGCGAAAACACCGAAAAAGGCCGGCGCAAATTTGTCGAGGAGCTGGAAGATACGCACGTATTGTTCAAGCAATTTGTCAACCAGCACCGCCCGCAACTCGATATTGATCACATCGCCACCGGCGAAGTCTGGTACGGCGTGCAGGCGATCGACAATAAACTCATCGACACCGTACAGACCAGCGACGAGTTTTTACTCGCGCAGCGCCACGACTGCGATTTGTTCCGTATCGAATATATCGAGAAAAAACACTGGCAGGACCGGTTCGGAATGATGATGGAGGCCGGCGTCGAGCGCACCGCATCGCGTCTGTTGCAGCGCCTCACGCAACGCCGGTTCTGGTGATCCGTCTCTTATTCGCTGGTTTGGCCGCGTCCACGCGACATCACCTTGCCGCGGCGTGCAGCGATGGCGTCGCCCGTCGAGTTTTCACGTGTCAGCAGGTGGACGTGATCTTCCAGCACCAGCGCATCGCTCAATGACAGCCGAGCGCCGTCGTTGATCAGTTTTTTGTACGCGCGCAGTGTCGATTGATCGCAACTCGCCATGTCCTGTGCGAGTTGCAGACAGGTCGGCAGCAACTCTTCTTTCGCGACTACGCGGTTCACCAGTCCCCACGCTTCGGCTTTTGCCGCCGACAGGAAATTGCCGGTGAAGCTCAACTCGCGCGCGCGGTTGACGCCGATCAGGCGCGTCAGCAATTGCGACAGACCCCAGCCGGGGATGACGCCGACGCGGGCATGGGTGTCGGCAAACCGTGCGTCTTCGGAGGCGATCAGCAGGTCGCACATCAACGCCAGCTCGAAACCGCCGGTGAGGGCGACGCCATTGATGGCGCCGATGATCGGCCGGTCGAAACCGCGCAGGGCGCCCCACAAGTCAGCCGCTTCGATTTCACCGAGACCATCCTTGCCCTCGTTGTTGCCGATTTCCTTGAGGTCGAGGCCAGCGCAAAAAGCACGGCCGTTGCCGGTAAGAATCGCCGCGGTGATGGTCTGGTCTTGTTGCAGGTCGCGAAACGTATTGGCGAGGGCGGCAGTTAGTGCGCGCGAAAGCGCATTCATAGCTTGCGGTCGATTGAGCGTGACGATGGCGATACCATCGCGGTCTTCCCGCAATACCCATTGTTCTGACATCAAGGGTTCCTCGTTTCTGTCGCGGGATCAGCAGCCGGACGATTCGGTTTGGAGAAGGTGTTGAAATCCTCCATTTCGGCCGGCTGCGGTGTACGGCGGGTAGTCGTGGCCTCGTCCTTCGCCGCCTCTTTCTGTTCGTCCTGCATGAACTTGTAACGCGCCTTGCTGACTTCGGCGATGTGATTCTGATCTTTCAGAATCACCGGATGAATGAATACCATCAGGTTTTGTTTTTTGCGGTTGTGGCCGGTGCTGCTGAACAATTTCCCGATCAGCGGCAGGTCGCCCAATATCGGTACTTTTTCTTTCGAAGTGGACTCGTCGTCGCTGATCAGGCCGCCGAGCACCAGCACGGTGTCGTCCTTGATCAGCGCCTTGGTGTTGATTTCGCGTTTGTTGGTAACCAGGTCGGAGGCATTTTCGACGGAGGGCGCGATGTTCTCGACTTTCTGCTTGATGTCGAGGGTGATTGCGTCGCCCTGGTTGATACGCGGCGTGATTTCCAGCGAAATGCCGATGTCCTTGCGTTCAATAGTCGTAAACGGGTTGAGCGTACCGGAAGCGGCACTGGTTGCCTGGCCGGTAATGAAAGGCACGTTCTGACCGACCAGCAGCGAGGCCGGTTCGTTATCGATGGCGACGATGGTGGGTGTCGACAGGATATTGGCTTTGGTGTTGGCGCTGAGGGCGCGGATCACGGCGCGCAGGTCGCCGTCTTTCATGTAGCCGAAGGTGATGCCGCCGGCAGGCTGGACCCCGAGAATATTGCCGTCGCCATCGACGAGATTGTCGAACGGGCTCAGGTTGCCGAGCGTTCTCACGGCAGCAATGCCACCGGTGCGGTTGCCGTCATTGATGTCGCTGGTGATCCAGGTAACACCCAGGTCGTCGGAAACATCGGAGCTGACTTCGACGATCAGGGCTTCAACCAGCACCTGTGCGCGCTGGATATCGAGTTTGCTGACCACTTCGCGCAGATTGGCGATGAGTCCCGGCGGTGCGTTGATGACTAGGGCATTGGCGGCCTCGCTGGGTTCGATGCTGAAGCTGGCCGCCTTATCTTTCTGGTCCTTGAGCACGCTTTGCGCGATGCTTTTCAAAATCGGCACCACATCCTTCGCCGTGGCGTATTGCAGATAAAACACTTGCGTGTTGCCTTCGCCGGCCAGCGGTTTGTCCATTTGTTTGATCAGGCGTTTGGCCTGGGCACGTTTGGAGACGTCGCCACTGAGCA